>NZ_JAVRHI010000491.1:0-173640 GCF_034105845.1 Streptomyces sp. CRN 30
GATCGAGGAGAGGACGTCGTCCTGCACGAGGCGCTGCGACAGGATGATCGCGTCCTCGTAGTTGTGACCCTCCCACGGCATGAACGCGACCAGCAGGTTCTTGCCGAGCGCCATCTCGCCGTTCTCGGTGGCCGGACCGTCGGCCAGGACCTGGCCGGTGATGATCCGGTCGCCCTCGTTGACGATGACCTTCTGGTTGACCGAGGTGCCCTGGTTGGAGCGGGCGAACTTGGCCAGGCGGTACGTGATGTACGTGCCGTCGTCGTTGGCGGTGGTGATGTAGTCCGCGGAGACCTCCTGGACCACACCCGGCTTCTCGGCCTTGACCACGTCGCCGGCGTCGACCGCGGAGCGGTACTCCATGCCGGTGCCGACGAGCGGGGACTCGCTCTTGATCAGCGGCACGGCCTGGCGCATCATGTTCGCGCCCATGAGGGCACGGTTGGCGTCGTCGTGCTCCAGGAACGGGATCATGGCGGTCGCGACCGACACCATCTGGCGCGGCGAGACGTCCATGTAGTCGACGTCCTCGCCGGTGACGTAGTCGACCTCGCCGCCGCGGCGGCGGACCAGCACGCGGTTCTCGGCGAACCGCATGTCGTCGTTGAGCGTGGCGTTGGCCTGCGCGATGACGAAGCGGTCCTCCTCGTCGGCGGTCAGGTAGTCGACGTCGTCGGTGACCTGGCCCTCGACGACCTTGCGGTACGGCGTCTCGACGAAGCCGAACGCGTTGACGCGGCCGTAGGAGGCGAGCGAGCCGATCAGACCGATGTTCGGGCCTTCGGGCGTCTCGATCGGGCACATGCGGCCGTAGTGCGAGGGGTGCACGTCACGGACCTCGAAGCCGGCCCGCTCACGGGAGAGACCGCCGGGGCCCAGCGCCGAGAGACGACGCTTGTGCGTCAGCCCCGACAGCGGGTTGTTCTGGTCCATGAACTGCGACAGCTGGCTGGTGCCGAAGAACTCCTTGATGGAGGCGACGACCGGCCGGATGTTGATCAGGGTCTGCGGCGTGATCGCCTCGACGTCCTGGGTGGTCATCCGCTCGCGGACGACGCGCTCCATACGGGCCAGACCCGTGCGGACCTGGTTCTGGATGAGCTCGCCGACGCTGCGCAGACGACGGTTGCCGAAGTGGTCGATGTCGTCGGTCTCGACGACGACCGGCTGGCCGTTGTCGCCGACGGTCTCGGTCTCACCGGCGTGCAGCTTCACCAGGTACTTGATCGAGGCGATGACGTCCTCGACGGTCAGGATGCCCGCGTCCAGCGGAGCGTCCGCACCCAGCTTCTTGTTGACCTTGTAACGGCCGACCTTGGCGAGGTCGTAGCGCTTCGGGTTGAAGTACAGGTTCTCAAGAAGCGTCTGCGCGGCCTCACGCGTGGGGGGCTCGCCCGGACGCAGCTTGCGGTAGATGTCGAGCAGCGCGTCGTCCTGGCCCTGGGTGTGGTCCTTCTCCAGGGTGGCGCGCATGGACTCGTACTCGCCGAACTCCTCCAGGATCTGCTCGGTCGTCCAACCGAGGGCCTTGAGGAGCACGGTCACCGACTGCTTGCGCTTGCGGTCGATGCGGACACCGACCATGTCGCGCTTGTCGATCTCCATCTCCAGCCAGGCACCCCGGGACGGGATGATCTTGGCGGAGAAGATGTCCTTGTCGGACGTCTTGTCGATGCTGGAGTCGAAGTACACGCCCGGGGACCGGACGAGCTGGGACACGACGACACGCTCGGTGCCGTTGATGACGAAGGTGCCCTTGTTGGTCATGAGCGGGAAGTCGCCCATGAAGACCGTCTGGGACTTGATCTCGCCGGTCTCGTTGTTCGTGAACTCGGCGGTGACGAAGAGCGGGGCGGCGAACGTGAAGTCGCGCTCCTTGCACTCGTCGATGGAATTCTTCGGCGGCTCGAAGCGGTGGTCGCGGAAGGTCAGCGACATCGACCCGGAGAAGTCCTCGATCGGCGAGATCTCCTCGAAGATCTCTTCCAGACCGGACTTGGTGGGGACGTCGTGACCGGACTCCAGAGCCTCCTCGACGCGAGCCTTCCAGGCGTCGTTGCCGAGCAGCCAGTCGAAGCTCTCGGTTTGCAGCGCGAGAAGGTTCGGAACCTCGAGGGGCTCCTTGATCTTTGCAAAGGAGATGCGCAGCGGGGCGGTGCTGGCGGCGTTGTTCGTATTCGCGGTCGAGGCATTGCGCGAGGCGGCCAAGAGGGGGTCCTTCCGAGGGCTCGGACTCACTACGCGCGTACCGGTCCCCCTCTTATACACAGAGCCAGATTCCCCATTTTGGCCCATTTGGCCAGGTCAGAGGCGGTCCGGTCATCGATGCTCAAGCGAGGGTATGCCCCTGGTGACGGGCAGGGAGCAGCTAACAGGCAGCGCAAAGGGTCAGTGTAGCCACTTGGCACACTGATGTCCAGTCCCGCTCTGCGGAGCGCCTCACTACCCTCATCTCAACGTCTGCGGCATGCCTGCCCTACAACGCACGTTGATACTGCCCTCTTCGCCGCCGATCCATGCCTCGGAACCCGGATCGTTGTGACGACGCGTCCTGAGAATTGCGCGCTGCGTGCGGTTCGTCAAGGCCCCCCTTGCCCGAACCGGGGCGCTCGAAGACACAACGAAGATCACCATACCCCGCACACGGAGGGTCGCAAGGCAACCACGGCGGGGGTCCGGGAACGCCGAAGAGCGACCACCCGGATGGATGATCGCTCTTCGGTGCGTACGCGTTACAGCCTCAGGAGGCTGTTTTCGGTCGCCAGAAGGTCTTACTTGACCTCGACGGAGGCGCCGGCGCCCTTGAGGGACTCGGCGGCCTTCTCGGCGGCGTCCTTGGCGACCTTCTCCAGGACGGGCTTCGGGGCGCCGTCCACGAGGTCCTTGGCCTCCTTCAGGCCGAGGGAGGTCAGCTCACGCACGACCTTGATGACCTGGATCTTCTTGTCGCCGGCACCGGTGAGGATGACGTCGAACTCGTCCTTCTCCTCCTCCTGCGCGGCGGCGGCGCCACCGGCGGCACCACCGGCGACGACGACCGGCGCGGCAGCGGCGGCGGTGACGTCGAACTTGTCCTCGAACGCCTTCACGAACTCGGAGAGCTCGATGAGGGTCATCTCTTCGAACTGCGCGAGCAGGTCTTCCTGGCTGAGCTTCGCCATGATGGCGGTCCTTCCACTAATTCGGCAGGTGCCGGATGTACGGGGTGAGGCGGGCGTACGTCGGGCCCGCTGCGACCGTTGCCGCTAGGCGGCGCGGGTCAGAAAGCGAGCCGAATTACTCGGCACCGCCCTGCTCGTCCTGCTTGGCACGGAGCGCGTCCACGGTGCGGACGAGCTTCGACGGCAGCGCCTGGAAGACGGAGGCAGCCTGAGACTGCTTCGCCTTGAAGGCACCGGCCAGCTTGGAGAGCAGAACCTCGCGGGACTCGAGGTCCGCAAGCTTCTTGATCTCGTCGGCGGACAGCGCCTTGCCGTCAAGGACACCGCCCTTGATGACGAGATTCGGGTTGTCCTTGGCGAAGTCGCGCAGACCCTTCGCCGACACCACCGGGTCACCGGTGATGAAGGCGACAGCCGTCGGACCACTGAAGTAGTCGTCCAGCGTCGAGATCCCGGCCTCGTTGGCCGCAATCTTGGTCAGCGTGTTCTTCACCACGGCGTACTGGGCGTTCTCACCGAGCGACCGGCGCAGCGTCTTGAGCTGCGCCACGGTGAGACCGCGGTACTCGGTCAGCACGGCGGCGTTCGAGTTGCGGAACTGATCCGTCAGCTCGGCAACCGCGGCAGCCTTGTCGGGCCTCGCCATAGAGCCTCGGCCTCCTTCCGGGTGATTCGGACCGCGCGGACCCGAAGGAGGACTGGGGAAAACGAAACGCCCCGGCGCAGGCGCACGGGGCGTAGCTCGACCGCGAACGGGAGCTTCTCCAATGTCACCTGCGCGGGTCGTCCGCTGTTCAGCGGATCCTTCGGCCACCGCACTCTCTTTCGAACGTGCGGCAACGACCAGCGGTCTTTGGCTTCTCTGAGAAGGTACCCGACCGGATCGCCGTCAGGCAAATCCGGTCATCGCCCCGCATCCGGGCCGGCCGCGGCTCAGGCGCCGGTGTCGAGCTTCTCCAGCTCGGCGAGCTCCTTGTCCAGCTCCGCCAGTTCCTTGTCGAGGTCGGCGAGGTCCTCGTCGAGCCCCTCGGTGGCCTCGTCCAGGCCCGTCCCGCCCAGATCGGTCTCGTCGAGACCCTCCAGACCCTCCAGGCTCTCGCCCAGGTCCTTGAACATCTCCATGAGGTCCGCGGTGTCACCGGCGGGCGGAGCCTCGACCTGGGCCTTGGCGCCGTAGTCCGACAGCTTCATGCTCATGTCGATGGCGCCCTCGGGCGACTCGATCGTGACGTCCATGCGGACCGGCAGGTCGTTCTCGTCGACCCAGACCTCGGTGTCGTAGCCCTTGATGCCCGCTTCCTTCACGCTCGCGAGCAGTTCCTTGCGCTCCTCGGGCTTGAGCACGTCCAGGCTCTCGTTGCTGTCCATCATCTCCTTGACGGTCAGCGTGCCCTTGTAGTGCTCGGCCTGGACGCCGTCGACCTTCTCCTGGCCGACGTGCTTCAGGTTGGGCGAGTCCAGCAGCATGGCGAGCTGCTGCGCCGGGTCCTGGTCCATGTTCTCCAGGCCGGAGGTGACCTCCTTGGCCAGTTCCTCGTCACCGGAGGCCTCCGCGGCGGCCTTCAGGTCGAACTTCATCCAGCGCTTGCCGTCCATGTCCTTGGCGGCCTCGGCCCCCATGTCCATGTACATGACGTCGTCCAGCATGATCATGCGCATCTTGTCCGGGGCGTCCGGGTCGGAGGCGAACGCCGAACCGGTCATCGTCAGGTCCATGACGGCCGGGTCCCACCCCATGACGCCGGTCATCTTCATGTCGCCGCCGCCGTCCATCGACGCCGGCATCGACATGGTCATGTCGACCTTCGCGGACTTGGCCTCGACGGTCTTCTCGTACGCCGCCGTCATCACCTGCAGCGCCGACCGCGAGGAGCCGGAGGCCCCGTCCTTCTCCGCACCGCAGCTCACGGCTCCGCCGGCCAGCACGAGTGCCGCGATACCGGCGAGCGTCGCCCCGCCCCGCTTGCGCATGGAGATCCCCATCGTTCCCCCCAAGGAACACCAGAAACGGATTGTTGAAAATATGAAAACCCTGTGAGCTTAACCCAAGAGCAGGTCAAGTCCCGCCCCTCTCACCGCCGCCTCCCCTCGCTCACCCCGCGTCTCCCGCCAGCAGCTCCGACACCTCCGCGGTGTCCTCGACGGGCGGGCGCCGCGTGGGAACCCGGACGCCGTAGTCGCGGTAGTGGGCGGTCTGGGTCACCTCGCCGTCCGGTGTGCGCGCCCGCTCCACCTTCTTCACCAGCAGGTCCCGGTCGTCGATCCACACCTCGACGGTCTGCCCGAAGACCCCGGCTTCCGCGCCGTCCGCGCTTTCGACGGTGCCCGCGTAACGCGTTGCGGCCCGGCCGCGCACCCGCTCCACGCCGACCTCCCGTACGTCGGCCGAGTCCAGCAGCGACCTCAGGGACCGGTCGGGGGTGGACGCCCGTATCTGGTCGCCGAGCTGCGCCCGCGAACCGCCGGCGACGTCGTCCAGCTCCTCGTAGGGGTATCTGACCCAGTGTCGGCCGCCGGTCTTCGCGGCGAAGGCGTCGCCCATCCGCGCGTAGTAGGCGTCGGGCAGGTAGCGCGCCTGTATCGATGTGCTTCCCAGCTCGCGCATGGTGTCGGCGAGCGCGCCGCCGGTATGGGTGAGGGTCAGGGTGCCGGTGACCCCGTCGGACCAGCCGAGGACGCCCTCCGCCGTCAGGGAGACCGTCGAGCCGATCCGCGTCGAGGACTCGACGCGCGCGGACCGGGCCGCCCGGGTGGCCCGCTCGGCGTCCCGCAGCCCGGCCGTCACGGCGGCCGCGGGCGACGTACGCGCACGGCCGCCGGAGCCCTCCGCGCCCTCGGAACCGCCGACGGCCCCGCAGGCGCCGACGACCACCCCCACCACTGCGGCCAGGACGGCCAGCACGAGCGACACCCGCCCCGCCGGCCACCGCATGCCCGTCCATGTCATCGAACCCCCCGACCTCCCGTGACAGAAAGGTAACGCAGGGCACTGACAATGGAGCCGGATACGGGAACGGGCCCCGCACCCTGGGAGGGGTGCGGGGCCCGTGAACCGGTCGGGCGAGCCTTCAGAGGGCTCAGACCGCCGCCGGGTCCTCCTCGGTGAGGAGGTTGCGGGTGCGGTTGGAGTCGAGCGGAATGCCGGGGCCCATCGTGGTGCTGATGGCGGCCTTCTTGATGTAGCGACCCTTGGCGGCGGACGGCTTCAGACGGAGGATCTCCTCCAGGGCCGCGCCGTAGTTCTCCACCAGCTTGGTGTCGTCGAACGACGTCTTGCCGATGATGAAGTGCAGGTTCGCGTGCTTGTCGACACGGAACTCGATCTTGCCGCCCTTGATCTCGGTCACGGCCTTGGCCACGTCCGGGGTCACGGTGCCCGTCTTCGGGTTCGGCATCAGACCACGCGGGCCGAGGACGCGGCCGAGACGGCCGACCTTGCCCATGAGGTCCGGGGTGGCGACGACGGCGTCGAAGTCCAGACGGCCCTTCGCCACCTCGTCGATCAGTTCGTCGGAGCCGACGATGTCGGCGCCGGCGGCGGTCGCGGCCTCGGCACGGTCACCGGTCGCGAAGACCAGGACCCGGGCGGTCTTACCGGTGCCGTGCGGGAGGTTCACGGTGCCGCGGACCATCTGGTCGGCCTTGCGCGGGTCGACACCCAGGCGGAAGGCGACCTCGACGGTGCCGTCGAACTTGCTCGTGGAGGTCTCCTTGGCGAGACGGACGGCCTCGAGCGGGGCGTACTGCTTGTCCCGGTCGATCTTGGCGTCCGCAGCGCGGAGAGACTTGCTGCGCTTGCTCACTACTGCTCCTGTTGGCTTGAAGAGGAGTCGTGGTCCGGGCCGAGCAGGCCCTGCCACTACTGCTGCTTGCTTACGGGGGTGGAGGTCAGCCCTCGACCGTGACGCCCATGGAACGGGCGGTGCCGGCGATGATCTTCTCGGCGGCGTCCAGGTCGTTGGCGTTCAGGTCGGGCATCTTCGTGGTGGCGATCTCACGGACCTGGTCGCGCGTGATCTTCGCGACCTTGGTCTTGTGCGGCTCGCCGGAGCCCTTCTCCACACCCGCGGCCTTGAGGATCATCTTCGCGGCCGGCGGGGTCTTGGTGATGAAGGTGAAGGAGCGGTCCTCGTAGACCGTGATCTCCACCGGGATGACCCAGCCACGCTGCGACTCGGTCGCGGCGTTGTAGGCCTTGCAGAACTCCATGATGTTGACGCCGTGCTGACCCAGCGCCGGGCCGACCGGCGGAGCCGGGTTCGCGGCACCGGCCTGGATCTGGAGCTTGATGAGCCCCGTGACCTTCTTCTTCTTGGGAGGCATAGCTCTCCGGGTCCTTTCGGTTCGGGTCCTGCCTGTGTCCGGAGCAGCCACTCCGGACACAGGCATACCGCACAACGATAACGGGTATAGATGCGCGGCCAAAAACCGAGCAGGTCAGGCGGCCCGCGAGGGCCTGCCTGACCTGCTCGGACGTCTCAGCTCTCGGGGAGCTAGTTCTTCTGGATCTGGTCGAAGCTCAGCTCGACTGGCGTCTCACGGCCGAAGATCTCGACGAGGCCCTTGACCTTCTTCGAGTCGGCGTTGATCTCGTTGATCGTCGCCTGCAGCGTGGCGAACGGGCCGTCGGTGACGGTGACCGAGTCGCCGACCTCGAAGTCCAGCACCTGGACCTCGACCTTGCGCTGCGGAGCCGGCTTGCCCTCGGCCTCGGCGGCCTCGCGGGCGGCCTTCTCCTCGGCCTCGGGGGCGAGCATCTTGACGATCTCGTCCAGGGTCAGCGGGTACGGGTCGTAGGCGTTGCCGACGAAGCCGGTGACGCCGGGGGTGTTGCGGACGACGCCCCAGGACTCGTTGGTCAGGTCCATGCGGACCAGGACGTAACCCGGCAGCTTGTTCTGGCGGATCGTCTTGCGGTCGCCGTTCTTGATCTGGACGACCTCTTCCTGCGGCACCTCGGCCTGGAAGATGTAGTCCTCGACGTTGAGCGAGACGGCGCGCTGCTCCAGGTTGGTCTTCACGCGGTTCTCGTAGCCGGCGTAGGTGTGGATCACGTACCACTCGCCGGGCAGGACGCGCAGTTCCTGGCGGAGCTTCTCGACGGGGTCGACGTCGTCCTCGGGCTCGTCCTCGGCCTCCGCCTCGTCGGCGGCTTCCTCGGCGCCCGCGGCGTCGTCGTCGGTCTCGTCCGCGGCGTCGTCGGTCTCGTCCGCGGCGGCATCGGCAGCCTCGGCCTCGGGGGAGGCCTCGGTGTCCTCGTTGTCCGCGCCCGCGACGGCGTCGAGCTCGTCCTCGACGGACTCGACAGGCTCGAGGGCGTCGTTCACGTTCGGGTCAGACACGGTGGCTGCTTCTTCCTGGATACATGGGGTGGAACACGCGAAAGGAGCGCCGGGTACCTCGGCGCTCTTCGCTCATGGGTCAGCCGAACACGTACTTGGCCGCGTGGCTGAGCCCATAGTCAATCACGGTGACCAGGCCGATCATGATGACGACGAAGATGATCACCACAGTGGTGTAGGTCGTCAGCTGATTGCGGCTGGGCCAGACGACCTTGCGGAGCTCCGCGACGATCTGGCGGTAGAAGAGCGCCAGACGCTTCAGCGGGCCCTTCTTGGCACGCTTGCCGCCCTTGCGCTGCTTCTTCTTGGAGTCCGGCGCCTCGTCCTGGGCATCAGGCGTATCGATGGAGCCCACGGCGTCCGTCACTCGTCCTCACCTGATTCCGGGTCGTGGCCGTGCCGCGCCCGGTCTGAGCCGCACGGCGGTGCATTGCTGTACGTACATGCGCACACATCCTGGCGAAGGTGTGTGTAGCAGGGCCGGAGGGACTTGAACCCCCAACCGCTGGTTTTGGAGACCAGTGCTCTACCAATTGAGCTACGACCCTTTGCGTGTCCCCCAACGTACCGCATCCGCCCGGGTGCTTGGAGTGCACCGGTTGAACGCGGGCTGCTGGAGGCCGACGAGGTGAGAGTGTACGTGCTTCGGCGCCGGGCGTCGAACAGAAAGTGCCCGTGAAGGGCCCGGTCCGGCCAGGCCGACCGAAGATCGCCCAGGCCGGAGGGTGGTTAGGGACTGATGTTCGCGGCTCCGTCCGGACCTGCTCAGTCTGTGAAACCCGTATGCCGGGCAGGTTTCCGGTCTGGAACGATGGGGTGCATGAGCGCTGCAACCCCTCCCACCGAGCGCCGGGTCTCCGCCCGAGTCGGCGCGATCTCCGAGTCCGCCACCCTCGCCGTCGACGCCAAGGCCAAGGCCCTCAAGGCCGCCGGGCGTCCGGTGATCGGCTTCGGCGCCGGCGAGCCCGACTTCCCGACGCCCGACTACATCGTCGAGGCGGCGATCGAGGCCTGCAAGAACCCGAAGTACCACCGGTACACCCCGGCCGGCGGCCTCCCCGAGCTGAAGGCCGCGATCGCCGCGAAGACGCTGCGCGACTCCGGCTACGAGGTCGACGCGTCCCAGATCCTCGTCACCAACGGCGGCAAGCAGGCGATCTACGAGGCGTTCGCCGCGATCCTCGACCCGGGTGACGAGGTCATCGTCCCGGCCCCGTACTGGACGACGTACCCCGAGTCGATCCGCCTCGCCGGCGGTGTCCCGGTGGAGGTCGTCGCGGACGAGACCACCGGCTACCGGGTCAGCGTGGAGCAGCTGGAGGCGGCCCGCACGGAGAAGACGAAGGTCGTCCTCTTCGTCTCCCCGTCGAACCCGACCGGCGCCGTCTACTCCGAGTCCGAGACCGAGGCGATCGGCCGCTGGGCCGTCGAGCACGGCCTGTGGGTCCTGACCGACGAGATCTACGAGCACCTGGTCTACGGCGGCGCCTCCGCCGTGTCGCTGCCGGCCGTCGTCCCCGAGCTGCGCGACAAGTGCGTCGTGGTCAACGGCGTCGCCAAGACGTACGCGATGACCGGCTGGCGCGTCGGGTGGGTCATCGGCCCGAAGGACGTGGTGAAGGCCGCGACCAACCTCCAGTCGCACGCGACCTCCAACGTCTCCAACGTGGCGCAGGCCGCCGCGCTCGCCGCCGTCTCCGGTTCCCTGGACGCGGTGGCCGTGATGCGCGAGGCGTTCGACCGCCGCCGCAAGACGATCGTGCGGATGCTCAACGAGATCGAGGGCGTGCTCTGCCCCGAGCCGGAGGGCGCGTTCTACGCGTACCCGTCGGTCAAGGCGCTCATCGGCAAGGAGATCCGCGGCCGCCGCCCGCAGAACACGGTGGAGCTGGCCGCGCTCATCCTGGAGGAGGCCGAGGTCGCGGTGGTGCCCGGTGAGGCGTTCGGCACACCGGGGTACCTGCGGCTGTCGTACGCGCTGGGCGACGAGGACCTCGTCGAGGGCGTGAGCCGCGTCCAGAAGCTGCTGGCGGAGGCGCGGGACTGAGTCCCGCCCCGCCGTCGGACAGGCCCACCCGGAGTGTCACGGGTGGGCCTGTTCTTTTGTGCGAGCAAGACCACGTACGGGGAACCGGCTACCGGGACCCGCGCGGCGTACGGCAAGATCCTTGGATGGAGCGTGTACGTGATGTCTCTGAGCTGCCGAAGGCCCATCTGCACCTGCACTTCACCGGGTCGATGCGCCCCGCCACCCTGCTGGAACTCGCCGACAAGCACGGCGTCCGCCTGCCCGACGTTCTGACCGAAGCGCTGTCCGGCGGCCATTCGCCCAGCCTGCGGGCGACCGACGAACGCGGCTGGTTCCGTTTCCAGCGGCTCTACGACGCGGCCCGTTCGTGCCTCAGAGAGCCCGAGGACATCCAGCGGCTGGTGCGCGAGGCGGCCGAGGAGGACCTCCGGGACGGCTCGGGCTGGCTGGAGATCCAGGTCGACCCGACGTCGTACGCGCCGCGGCTGGGCGGACTGATCCCGGCCCTGGAGATCATCCTGGACGCGGTGGACACCACGGTGCGGGAGACCGGCCTCGGGATGCGGGTGCTGGTGGCCGCCAACCGCATGAAGCACCCGCTGGACGCCCGCACCCTGGCCCGGCTGGCCGTGCGCTACGCGGACCGGGGCATCGTCGGCTTCGGACTGTCGAACGACGAGCGCCGCGGTATGGCCCGCGACTTCGACCGGGCGTTCGCCATCGCCCGGGACGGCGGGCTGCTGTCCGCGCCGCACGGCGGCGAGCTGACCGGCCCGGCCTCGGTGCAGGACTGCCTGGACGACCTGGGCGCCGACCGCATCGGGCACGGCGTACGGGCCGCGGAGGACCCCCGGCTGCTGAAGCGGCTCGCGGACCGGCAGGTGACCTGCGAGGTGTGCCCGGCGTCCAACGTGGCGCTCGGGGTGTACGAGAAGCCGGAGGACGTCCCGCTGCGCACGCTGTTCGACGCGGGGGTGCCGATGGCGCTGGGCGCGGACGACCCGCTGCTGTTCGGCTCGCGACTGGCGGCACAGTACGAGCTGGCGCGCCGGTACCACGCCTTCACGGACGCCGAACTGGCCGAGCTGGCCCGGCAGTCGGTGCGCGGCTCGGCGGCCCCGAAGGACGTGCAGGAGAAGCTGCTCTCCGGGGTCGACAGCTGGCTCGCCGCGCCGCCGGAGGCGGAACCGGCCGGGTGAGCGTCGCTCAGAGGCCGACCCCGACCGTCACCGGCTCGTTGACCAGGGTGACGCCGAAGGCGTCGCGGACACCGGCGACGACCTCGCGGGCCAGCGCGAGGAGGTCCTCCGTGGTGGCCCCGCCCCGGTTGGTGAGGGCGAGGGTGTGCTTGGTGGAGATGCGGGCGGGGCCGGTGCCGTAGCCCTTGGTGAAGCCGGCCCTGTCGATCAGCCAGGCCGCCGAGGTCTTCGTACGGCCCTCCCCCGCGGGGTAGGCGGGCGGCTCCACGCCCTCGCCGAGCCGCTCCCGCACGCGCGCGCGGAACGCGGCGAACTCCGCGTCGGTGAGGATCGGGTTGGTGAAGAACGACCCGGCCGACCAGGTGTCGTGGTCCTCGGGGTCGAGGACCATGCCCTTGCCCGCACGGAGCTTCAGGACGGTCTCGCGGGCGGCGTCCAGGGCGACCCGGTCGCCGGGCTCGACGCCGAGGACCCGCGCGGTCTCCGCGTACTTCACCGGCCCGGAGAGACCGCCCGCGTCCTGGAGGGCGAAGCGGACGCGCAGGACGACGTACCGCTCGGGTTCGGCCTTGAAGCGGCTGTGGCGGTAGGAGAACGCGCACTGCTCGTTGGTGAGGGTGACCGTCTCCCGCGCGGTGCGGTCGTAGGCGACGACCTCGGTGATGGTGGAGGCGACCTCCTGGCCGTACGCCCCGACGTTCTGGATGGGTGTCGCGCCGGCCGAGCCGGGGATGCCCGCGAGGCATTCGACGCCCGCGAGTCCCGCCTCGACCGTGCGTGCGACGGCGTCGGTCCAGACCTCGCCGGCGGCCAGCTCCAGGCGGGTGCCGTCGAGGGCGAAGCCCTTGGTGGCGACGGCGAGTGCGGTGCCGTCGAAGCCCTTGTCTCCGATGACCAGGTTGGACCCGCCGCCGATCACCAGCAGGGGCGTGCCGCTGTCGTCGGCCTCGCGGACGGCGGCGATCACCTCGGCGTCGGTGACGGCGGTGACCAGCCTGGTCGCGGGGCCGCCCAGCCGGAAGGTGGTCAGCGGGGCGAGGGGGGCGTCGTGAAGTTCCTGCACGCGCCCAAGACTACGAGACGCCACCGACAGCGCCACGGCGCCCGGAAGGCCCGGCCGCCGTGGCCGGGCCTTCCAGGTGCTCACGCGCGCGTGGAGCCTCCCGAGGCGTCGGTGGCGTGCGGTCGCGACGGGTCCGGATGCCCACGCGCGCGTGGAGCCTCCCGCCTGCTCGGGGCTCCGGGCCGGGGCGTCCGGCGGGTGCCCACGCGCGCGTGGGCACCCGTTCGTTTCGCTCCGGACGCCGGACGGTGTCACCACTGACGCCGGACCGCGTCACCACTGACGCGGGACCGCGTCACCTGGGCGCGGAGCACGTCGCTACGGGCGCCGGAGCGCGCGGACTGCTCCGGCGCCCCCGGTCGCGTCCCGGGCCGGTGTCAGTGGGAGACGGCCTCGACGGCCGTTGCCGGCGTGGGCGCGCCCCGGCCGTCCCCGCCCGCGTCGTCCCCCGGGACCGCGCGCCGGCGCCCCGGGATGAGCAGGACCGCCACCGAGGCGACCGCGACCGCCGCCGCGCCGGTGACGAGCGCGGGCCGCAGCCCGTCGACGAAGGTCCCCGCCGTGCCGTAGCCACCCCGCGCGGAGAAGATCGAGCCCATCACGGCGATGCCGAGCGCGCCGCCGACCTCGCGCAGGGCGTTGTTCGCACCGGAGGCGATCCCCTGTTCGTGGCCGCGGACGCTGGACATCACCAGGGCCGAGGCGGGCGCGAAGAAGAGGGCCATGCCGACGCCACTGATGATCAGTCCGGGCAGCTGGACGCCGTAGGAGGTGTCCGTGGTGAGGACGAGGGCCAGGTACGCGAGGCCCGCGGCCTGGAGGAAGAGTCCCGCGGCGACGACGGGCCGGCCGCCGACGCGGTCGGAGAGGATGCCGGCGACCGGGGCGACGAGCATCGGCATGCCGGTCCACGGCAGCATGCGCAGGCCCGCCTCGGTGGGCGAGTAGCCGAGCACTGTCTGGAGGTACTGGCTGAGCAGGAAGACCGAGCCGAAGACGCCGAGGAACATCAGCAGGCTCGCCGCGTTGATCCCGGCGAAGGCGCGGGAGCGGAAGAGCCGCATCGGGAGCATCGGGTTCTTCGCGCGGATGCCGTGCCGGACGAACCCGGCGAGCAGCGCGGCACCGGCGAACAGGGACAGGAGGATCACGGGGTCGGTCCAGCCGTCGGCGGGGCCGCGGACCAGGCCGTAGACGATCCCGAACAGGCCGCCGCTGGCGAGCAGGGTGCCGGGGATGTCCAGCCGCGCGCCGGCTCCGTGGGACTCGGCGAGGCGCAGGCGGGCGAGGGGCACCAGGACGACGCCCAGGGGGACGTTCACCCAGAAGATCCACTGCCAGGAGATGTGCTCGGTCAGGCTGCCGCCGATCAGCGGACCGGAGGCCACCGCGAGTCCGTTGACGGCGCCCCAGATGCCGTACGCCATGCCGCGCTTGGCGGCGGGAACCGCGGCGGTCAGCAGGGTGAGCGTCAGGGGCATCATGATCGCCGCGCCGACGCCCTGCACCGCGCGGGCCGCGATGAGGCCGCCTATGCCGGGTGCGAGGGCCGCGGCGGCGGACGCCAGGGTGAAGACGGCCGTGCCGATCATGAAGAGCCGGCGGCGTCCGAAGCGGTCGCCGAGGGCCGCTCCGGTCATGAGAAGGACGGCGAAGGTCAGGGTGTACGCGCTCACCGTCCATTCGAGGTCGTGCAGCGCTCCGCCGAGGTCCTCCCGGATGGAGGGCAGAGCGGTCGTGACGACGAGGTTGTCCAGTGCGGCCATGAACCCGGCCACCCCGGTGACGACGAGTGCCCAGGCCGCTCTTCCGCGGCGTGATTCCTGCTGTGGCATGACTCCCCCAGAGTTGCTCACTCAGCATGGATAGTTATTGATCACTAACTTTTGCGGTCAAAAAAAGAGGGCCTGTGACCACCGGCCGACGAGGGGCGGACGTCCCCGGTCATCACTCCCCGCCTCCGTCGGCCACCGGCTGCTTCGACGCGTCGATGCTCTGCCAGACCCGGTGGCCGGGCGGAAAGCCCATGGCGACGAGGGAGTTCAGGAGCATCCCGTGCGCCATGAAGCCCGCCGTCCCGACGTCGTCGCCGCCGAGCAGCCCCCGGACGGTGTCCCACAGCCGCATCCAGCCGGCCCGGACGACCTCCCCGAACTCGTGGTCGCCGGCCTGCTCGGCGGCGCCCACGGTGATGTACATCTGCAACTGCATCAGCAGTAGTTCCGGCCGCTCGATGATGACCTCGGAGTACGCCGTACCCATGGCGTGCAGGGCCTCTTCGTCCCGCAGCCCCTCGGCCGCCTTCTCGAACATGCGGATGTGGTCCTCGATGCACCGCTCCACCGAGGCGAGGAAGATCGCTTTCTTGCCCGGGAAGAGCCGGAAGAGGTACGGCTGCGAGACACCGACGCGCTTGGCGACCGCCTCGGTCGACGTGCCGTAGTAGCCGCCACGCGCGAACTCGGCCGTCGCCGCGCGGATGACGCTCTCGCGCCGTTCCTCCGCACTCATCCTGACCATGCGATGAAGTTAGTAGCCAATCACTAACTACGTCAAGGGGCCGCCACCGCAACTCTGCAGAGGACTGCCACCGCACGCTCTGAACGGGACTGCCACCGTGCGCTGCGAAGTGACTGCCGGGGACCGGGTAAGGGGCGTCCGCCATAGCGAACGCCCCTTACCCGGACACCTCAGGCCAGCCGGACACCTCAGGCCAGCCGGACGACCGCCCGGGACATCCCCAGCACCTTCTGCTCGGCGCTCTTCGCCGTGAGGTCCACGCGGACGGTGTTGTCGTCGAGCTTGGCGGCGACCTTGGCACTGACCTCGACCGTGGCGCCCTGTCCGTCGTCGGGGACGACGACCGGCTTGGTGAAACGGACGCCGTACTCGACGACCGCGCCCGGGTCGCCGGTCCAGTCGGTGACCACCCGGATCGCGGAGGCCATGGTGAACATGCCGTGCGCGATGACGTCCGGCAGGCCCACCTCCTTGGCGAACCGCTCGTTCCAGTGGATCGGGTTGAAGTCCCCGGACGCGCCCGCGTAGCGGACGAGGGTGTCGCGGGTCACGGGGAAGGTCTGCGCCGGCAGTTCGGTGCCGACCTCGACGTCGCCGTAAGCGATCTTCGCCGTCATCGGGTGCTCACGCCTCCTCGGCCGCGCGGGCGACCAGCTTGGTCCAGGCGGTCACGACGTGCTCGCCGGCCTCGTCGTGGACCTCACCGCGGATGTCCAGGATGTCGTTGCCCGCGAGCGACTTGATCGCCTCGATCGTGGAGGTGACGGTGAGCCGGTCACCGGCGCGCACCGGGCGCGTGTAGGCGAACTTCTGGTCGCCGTGCACCACCCGGCTGTAGTCCAGGCCGAGTTGCGGGTCCTCGACGACCTGTCCGGCGGCGCGGAAGGTGATGGAGAACACGAAGGTCGGCGGGGCGATCACCTCGGGGTGACCGAGCGCCTTGGCGGTCTCGGGGTCGGTGTAGGCGGGGTTCGCGTCCCCCACCGCCTCCGCGAACTCGCGGATCTTCTCCCGGCCCACCTCGTAGGGCGCGGTGGGCGGGTAGCTCCGCCCCACGAAGGACTGGTCGAGCGCCATGGCCCGGCACCTCCTGCTGCTGTCGGCGATGACCGCCGTCGACGGAAACGACGCGAGGCCGTCCCCGACAATCCGGGGACGGCCTCGCGTACGAGCCTGATTTATCGCGTTTCGCGGTGCGCGGTGTGCGCATTGCAACGCGGGCAGTGCTTCTTCATCTCAAGACGGTCCGGGTTGTTACGCCGGTTCTTCTTGGTGATGTAGTTCCGCTCCTTGCACTCCACGCAGGCCAGCGTGATCTTCGGGCGGACGTCGGTGGCAGCCACGTGAGTGCTCCTTGACGAACGGATGGGACTTAGTTAACGCATAAAAGAGTAGCCGATCGAAGGACCGACCCCGCAATCGGCTACTTAGAGTAGCGGTGACCGGACTTGAACCGGTGACACAGCGATTATGAGCCGCTTGCTCTACCGACTGAGCTACACCGCTGTGATGCGATGTCCCCCCGCCCGAGGACGGGGGAGCTTCACACCAGAGCCCCAATGCGGAATCGAACCGCAGACCTTCTCCTTACCATGGAGACGCTCTACCGACTGAGCTATTGGGGCGAGCGATGAAGACATTACACGGTCGGCCGCCGTTCGCCCAAATCCGTTTCGCGGCTCCTGCCCCGACCCGTCGCACCACCCGTCGCACCGCCCGTCCCGGCCCTCTCCTGCGGCGGACCACACCGGTACGACTATTGCGCTCCTACCCGTCGCGGGCTGATCACCGTCCTAGGCTCGACTCACTCTGCGTGATCATGCGTCCCCCACTGCGCAGCCCCGAGCCCAGAGGAGCGCGATGCCCGACAGCCAGCCGCAGCAGCCGTCCCACTCGTCCTCGCGTTCGGGCCCGGCCGGACACGGCTCCCTGCTGCTGTCGGGGGCCCGGCTCGCCGACGGCCGCACCGTGGACGTCCGGCTGTGCGCCGGGCGTATCGAGGCCGTGGGCACGGCGGGCAGCCTCTCGGCCGCCGTAGCGCCCGGCGGCGGCACGCGCTTGGACCTCCGCGGCTACCTGCTGCTGCCGGCTCCCGCCGAGCCGCACGCCCACGCCGACACGGCCCTGACGGCCGACTCCGGCGGCCCCGTCTCCCACGAGCCCCAGGACGTCCAGCGACGCGCCACGGAGGCGGCACTGCTGCAACTGGGCCACGGGGCGACCGCTCTGCGCGCGCACGTGCGCGTGGGCGACGTCCAGGGCCTCGGCACGCTGACCGCCGTACTGCGGGCCCGGCGCGCGCTGCGCGGTCTGGTGGAGCTGACGGCGGTGGCGGTGCCCCGGCTGCTGACGGGGACGGCCGGGGCCGAGGGGCTGGCGATGCTGCACGACGCCGTGAAGATGGGCGCCGGGGTGGTGGGCGGGTGCCCGGACCTCGATCCCGACCCGGCGGGGTACGTGGAGGCGGTCCTGGAGGTCGCCGCCGAGCACGGCTGCCCCGTCGACCTGCACACGGACGCCGCCGATCCGGCCCGGCTGGCCCGGCTGGCGGCGATGGCGGGCGGGCTGCGCCCGGGGGTCGCACTGGGCCCCTGCGGCGCGCTGGAGAGCCTGCCGGCCGAGGCCGCGCACCGGGCCGCGGACCAGCTGGCGGCGGCCGGGGTGACGGTGGTGTGCCTGCCGCAGGGCGGCTGCGGCGACGCCGACCGCGACGGCGCGGCGCCGGTCCGGCTGCTGCGGCGGGCGGGGGTACGGGTGGCCGCGGGCAGCGGCGCGCTGCGCGACGTCGCCAACCCGGTGGGCCGCGGCGACCCGCTGGAGGCGGCGTACCTGCTGGCGTCCCGGCACGGGATGCGGCCGGAGGACGCCTACGAGGCGGTGAGCGGCGCGGCACGGGCCGCGCTGCGCCTGCCCGAGGTCCGCGTGGAGGCCGGTTTCCCGGCGGAGCTGCTGGCGGTGCGCGGCGACCGGCTCGCGGGGGCGCTGTCGTTGGCATACAGCCGGATCGTGGTGCACCGGGGGCGCGTGGTGGCGCGTACCAGCGCGGTACGGGAGTACGGCGACTCCACGGCCGCCCCGGACCTCGACCTGCCGAGACAGGGCCGGGGGCAGGCGTCCTGACGGTCGGTGGGGCGGCGGGGCGGCGGGGCTGTGGGCCCTAGGGACGGCGGGCCATGGGGTCGGCGGGCCATGGGGCCGACGGGATAGTCGGCCGACGGCCCGGTGGGCGTTGGGGCGGTGGGCGTTGGGACGTTGGGCGTTGGACGGTGGACACGGTCGGAGCCGTGCGGCGCGGAGGTGTTGGGGGGCGTACGGTCGGAGACATGCGCATTGTCATCGCTGGTGGTCATGGTCAGATCGCGCTGCGGCTGGAGCGTCTGCTCGCCGCGCGCGGGGACGAGGTGGCGGGCATCATCCGCAAGCCGGAGCAGGCCGACGATCTGCGTGCGGCCGGCGCCGAACCGGTCGTGCTGGACCTGGAGTCGTCGTCCGTGGACGAGGTCGCGGAGCGGCTGCGGGGCGCGGACGCCGCGATCTTCGCGGCGGGCGCGGGTCCGGGCAGCGGGGCGGCCCGCAAGGAGACGGTGGACAAGGCGGCGGCGGTCCTCTTCGCCGACGCGGCGGTCCGGGCGGGCGTACGCCGCTTCGTGATCGTGTCGTCGATGGCCGCCGATCCGGAGCACGAGGGCGACGAGATCTTCGACGCCTATCTGCGCGCCAAGGGCGAGGCCGACGCGTACGTCCGTTCGCTGGACGGCCTCGACTGGACGGTGCTGCGGCCCGGCGCCCTGACGGACGACACCGGCACCGGTCTCGTCCGCCTGGAGGCGCGCACCGGCCGCGGCCCGGTGCCGCGCGACGACGTGGCGTCGGTGCTGGCGGAGCTGGTGGACACCCCGGCCACGACGGGGCTGACGCTGGAGCTGATCAGCGGTTCGACGCCGGTGTCGGTGGCGGTGAAGTCGGTCGCCGGGAACTGAGCCACCGGCGAGCCGCTCAGAACAGCGAGAGTTGCCCCGGGAAGTCGGGCACGGCGTACCCGTCCAGCGTGGGCTGGGCGGCGCCGATCTGAGCCGGCCGGCGGGAGCCGGGGCAGGACGTGAGCTCCCCCGTCTCCCGCGCGCCGGGCGGATCGTGCCGCGCGTACCGGCCGGCTACGACGGCGATCTCGCGGCGGCACACGGGGCAGAAGCGGCGACGGGACGACATGGGGACAGTGTGCCGCAGCCCTGTGACAGACCTACGGCAAAGACCCCCTCCGCTTCGCGATTCCGCGAGGTGGAAGGGGTCTTCCCTGAAGTGGCGGCGCCAGGATTCGAACCTGGGAAGGCTGAGCCGGCAGATTTACAGTCTGCTCCCTTTGGCCGCTCGGGCACACCGCCTGGGATGCTGCCCTTCACACCGTCTTGCGGCGGTGCTCTGTGGCAACGACGTAAACAATACCCGATGCCGAGGGGTGCTCCGCCACCCGATTGATCTGCGCCTGCGTGGTGGCGGGTGGCTAGGCTGGGGCGACCCACGCACCCCGATACAAGGAGCCACAGGACATGGCCGACTCCAGTTTCGACATCGTCTCGAAGGTCGAGCGGCAGGAGGTCGACAACGCCCTCAACCAGGCCGCCAAGGAGATCTCGCAGCGCTACGACTTCAAGAACGTGGGTGCCTCGATCTCGTGGTCCGGCGACAAGATCCTCATGGAGGCGAACTCCGAGGACCGGGTCAACGCCATCCTCGACGTCTTCCAGTCCAAGCTGATCAAGCGTGGCATCTCGCTGAAGTCCCTGGACGCCGGTGAGCCGCAGCTGTCCGGCAAGGAGTACAAGATCTTCGCGTCGATCGAGGAGGGCATCTCCCAGGACAACGCGAAGAAGGTGGCGAAGATCATCCGGGATGAGGGCCCCAAGGGTGTGAAGGCCCAGGTGCAGGGTGAGGAGCTGCGGGTGACGTCCAAGAGCCGTGACGACTTGCAGACAGTGATCTCCCTGCTGAAGGGCAAGGACTTCGACTTCGCGCTGCAGTTCGTGAACTACCGCTGAGCCACCGGTGATCGACCGCGGGTACGAGGAAGGGCGGGCACCCTGGGGTGTCCGCCCTTTCCCGCCCGCCGGCCGCGGTACGGGGTGGGACCGGTCGCGTCAGCGGCGCGAGTGGCCGAACAGGATGCGGTAGGCGATCAGCAGGACGAGCGAGCCGCCGATCGCCGCGGCCCAGGTGGCCCCGTCGTAGAAGTCCTGCGTGATGGGGTGGTCCAGCCAGCGGGACGATATCCAGCCGCCTACGAAGGCGCCGGCCACGCCGATGAGGGTGGTGCCGACGAGGCCGCCGGGGTCGCGGCCGGGCAGCAGGAACTTGGCGATGGCGCCGGCCAGCAGCCCCAGGAAGATCCAACTGATGACGGTCATACCCTGAACCTGCCCTTTCTCGCTGTGCTCGCGCAAAACGCTGCGCGCGTAGCGCTGTGCTCTCGGCGTTAAGGACGCGGTGACGGCCGTGGTGGTTGCAGGGGGCGGTGGGACAGGGACCGGGGTGCGGGTGGCTTCGCGCTTGTGACGCCCCCGTGTCCGCTTCAGCGGGCCGTGAACGGCTGGTCGGTACGGACGATGTCGCGGCCCAGCGGGAGCAGGGAGACCGGGATCAGCTTGAAGTTGGCGATGCCGAGCGGGATGCCGATGATCGTCACGCACAGCGCGATTCCGGTGACGATGTGGCCGAGCGCCAGCCACCAGCCCGCCAGGACCAGCCACAGCACGTTGCCCACGCAGGACGCCGCCCCCGCGTCACGGCGCTCGACCGTGGTGTACCCGAAGGGCCACAGCGCGTAGACGCCGATCCTGAAGGACGCGATTCCGAAGGGAATACCGATGATCGTGACGCACAGGAGCGCGCCCGCGAGCAGGTAGGCGAGGAACAGCCAGAAGCCGCTCAGGACGAGCCATATGACGTTGAGGATGGTCTTCACTGCCGGCGACCTGCCATCTTCTCGAGTCGGGCGATGCGTTCCGCCATGGGCGGGTGGGTGGAGAACATCTTCGACAGGCCCTGGCCCGGACGGAAGGGGTTGGCGATCATCATGTGGCTGGCCGTCTCGATGCGGGGTTCCGGGGGAAGCGGGAGCTGCTTGGTGCCCGCCTCCAGCTTGCGCAGGGCGCCGGCGAGGGCTAGCGGGTCTCCGGTGAGCTGGGCGCCCGAGGCGTCCGCCTCGTACTCCCTGGAACGGCTGATGGCCAGCTGGATCAGGCTCGCGGCGAGTGGGCCGAGGAGCATGATCAGGAGCATGCCGAAGAGGCCGGGGCCGTCGTCGTCGTCCGAGCGGCCGATGGGGATCAGCCAGGCGAAGTTGACCAGGAACATGATCACGGAGGCGAGTGCGCCCGCGACCGACGAGATGAGGATGTCGCGGTTGTAGACGTGGCTCAGTTCGTGGCCGATGACACCGCGCAGCTCACGTTCGTCGAGGAGGCGCAGGATGCCGTCGGTGCAGCAGACCGCGGCGTTGCGCGGGTTGCGGCCGGTGGCGAAGGCGTTCGGCGCCTCCGTCGGGGAGATGTAGAGCCGCGGCATGGGCTGGCGGGCCTGGGTGGAGAGCTCGCGGACCATCCGGTACAGCCCCGGCGCCTCGAACTCGCTCACCGGGCGGGCGCGCATCGCGCGTAGAGCCAGCTTGTCGCTGTTCCAGTACGCGTACGCGTTGGTGCCCAGGGCGACCAGGACCGCCACGACGAGCCCGGCCCGGCCGAAGAAGCTGCCGATGACGATGATGAGCGCGGACAGTCCCCCGAGGAGTACTGCGGTCCTGAGCCCGTTGTGCCGGCGGTGCACGGTACGCCCTCCAAATCGTGCAGCAGGGGAACCCTTCGCTTGCTGATCTCGCTCGCTGTGGTTGCTTCCCGGTCTGTCGATGCCACCGGTGCCGTGGTGTCACGTCCAGTGGACCCTCCCGTACTGGTCAACGCCAGGCGGAGGCCACCAGTTCCCCGGTGGTCCCGGCGGCGGACATCGGCCGTCCGGGTGACGGAGGCGCACCGCGTGAGTGGCGGGCGGCTGCGCCTAGAAGAGGCCGGTGGACGCGAAGCGCAGGACCAGCTGGGGGGCTCCGGAGAGGGCGACGGCGACGACGGCGGTGACCGCGAGGGCCGCGGTGAGCGCCGCCGGTACGGGGTGCTTGCGGAGCCCGACCCCGGCGGTCGGCGTTCCTCCGGCGGTCGGCGTTGCCTCGGCGGCCGTCGTTCCCTCGGCCGACCGCGTCTCCTCGGGGGTGCGGAAGAGCAGGGCCGTCCACCGGAGGTAGTAGTACAGCGCGATGACGACGTTGACGGCCATGACCACGGCGAGCCAGCCGAGGCCCGCGTCGACGGCCGCGGAGAAGACGGTGACCTTGGCGAACAGGCCGATGACGCCGGGCGGCAGTCCGGCCAGGCAGAGCAGGAAGAACGCCAGGAGCAGGGCGGCCAGGGGGTGCGACGCGTACAGGCCGCGGTAGTCGGAGAGGCGGTTCAGGGACTTCGTACGGCCGACGAGGGCGGCCACCGTGAAGGCGCCGAGGTTCACCGCGCCGTACATGAGGGCGTAGGCGACGGTGGAGCCGACCGGCCGCTCGGGGTCGTCGGCGTACGCGGCGGCGGCGAGCGGCACCAGGAGGTAGCCGGCCTGTCCGACGGACGACCAGGCGAGCAGCCGTACCGCGCTGTACGCGCGCGTGGCCCGCTGCCGGAGCGCCGCGGCGTTGCCGGCGGTCATGGTGAGTACGGCGAGCGCGGCCAGGGCCGGTCCCCAGACGTCGGCGTACGACGGAAGCGCGACGACGGTGACGAGGGCGATGCCCGAGAAGCCGACGGCCTTGCCGACGACGGACAGGTAGGCGGCGATCGGCAGGGGCGCGCCGACGTAGGTGTCGGGGACCCAGAAGTGGAACGGGACGGCGGCCGTCTTGAAGGCGAAGCCGACGAGGGTCAGGACGACACCGGTGCGGACGAGGGTGGTGAACTGTCCGTCGACGTCCTGGACGCGGTCGGCGATCTCGGTGAGGTGGAGGGTGCCGGTGGCTGCGTAGACGAAGCTGACGCCCAGGAGGCTGACGGCGGTCGCGGTGACCGAGGACAGGAAGAACTTCAGGGCCGCCTCGGAGGAGCGGCGGTCGCCGTGGCGCAGGCCGACCAGGGCGAAGGCCGGCAGGGAGGCGACCTCCAGGGCGACGATCAGCGTGGCCAGGTCGCGGGAGGCGGGCAGCAGGGCGGCGCCCGCGGCCGAGGAGAGCAGCAGGAACCAGTACTCGCCCTCGGGCAGTCGCCGGTCGGCGTCCTTCAGGGTGGTGACCGACAGCAGGGCGGCCACGAGGGCGCCGCCGAGCACGAGGAGCTGGATGACGAGGGTGAACGGGTCGGCCACGTAGCTGCACGCGCGCGTGGCGCCGGTTTCGCCGGTCAGGCAGAAGGTGCTGCGGTCGCCGTCCAGTGAGGGCAGGAGCAGCAGCAGCGACGCGGCGAGTCCTGCCACCGACAGCCAGCCGAGCGGTGCTTTGCGGCCGTCCTTGAGGAAGAGGTCGGCGACCAGCGCGATCAGTCCCACGACGGCCGCGACGGTGGGCGGCGCGATGGCGACCCAGTCGACGGACTGCACCAGGGACGCGGCCAGGAGAAGGGCCGGGGAGGTCATCGGGTGCCTCCTGTGAGGAGCTGCTGCACGGCCGGGTCGGTCAGCCCCAGGAGGGCCTTGGGCCACAGTCCGGCGACGACGGTGAGGACGACGAGCGGGGTCCAGGCCGCGAACTCGTAGCGGCGGACGTCGGGGAGGGCCGGGCCGTCCCGGTCCGTCGCCCCCATGCAGACACGGCGGACCACGATCAGCATGTACGCGGCGGTCAGCAGCGTGCCGAACGCGGCGACGGACATGAAGACGAGGAAGGCGGGGCGGCTGAGTCCGGCCGCCGGTTCGAAGGCGCCGAACAGGGCGAGCATCTCGCCCCAGAAACCGGCGAGGCCCGGCAGTCCGAGGGAGGCGACGGCGGCGAAGGCGAGCAGGCCGCCGAGGCGGGGGGCCTTGCCGTAGAGCGCCGCTCCGGTCTCCTTGGCCAGGGTGTCGAGGTCGGTGCTGCCGGTGCGGTCCTTCACGGCGCCGACCAGGAAGAAGAGCAGGCCGGTGATGAGGCCGTGGGCGATGTTGGCGAAGAGGGCGCCGTTGACGCCGGTGGGGGTCATGGTGGCGATGCCCAGCAGGACGAAGCCCATGTGGCCCACGGAGGAATAGGCGATCAGCCGCTTGAGGTCGCCCTTCGCGCCGCGTCGCGCGAGGGAGAGGCAGGCGAGCGATCCGTAGACGATGCCGACGACCGCGAAGGCGGCCAGGTACGGCGCGAAGGTACGGAAGCCGTCGGGCGCCACCGGGAGGAGGATCCGGACGAAACCGTACGTGCCCATCTTCAGCATGACGCCCGCCAGCAGGACCGATCCGACGGTCGGCGCGGCGGTGTGGGCGTCGGGCAGCCAGCTGTGGAACGGCCACATCGGGGTCTTCACGGCGAGCCCGATCCCGATCGCCAGTACGGCGGTGACCTGCACGGATGTGGTGAGCGACCGGCCGTTGTCAGTGGCGAGTGCCACCATGTCGAATGTGCCCGCCTTGATTCCGATCAGGAGCAGGCCGAGCAGCATGACCACCGAGCCGAGGAGCGTGTACAGGATGAACTTCCAGGCGGCCTCGGCCCTGCCCGCACCGCCCCACCGGGCGATGAGGAAGTACATCGGGACCAGGACCGTCTCGAAGGCGAGGAAGAACAGCACCAGGTCGAGGACGGCGAAGGTGGCGAGGGTGCCGGTCTCCAGCAGGAGCAGCAGCGCGACGAACGCCTTGGGCGTGGGGCCCGCGGGCGGCTTGGAGTACGAGTAGAGCGCGCAGAGGAACGTCAGCAGCGCGGTCAGGACCAGGAGGGGGAGGGAGATGCCGTCGATGCCGAGGTGGACGCGCACGTCGAGTGCGGGGATCCAGCTGATGTCGGTCGTGGCCTGCGTCTTCGACGGCTGGTCGTGGTCGAAGCCGAGCGCGAGGGCGATCGCGGCGATGAGGACGGCGGCGGTGACGGTGACGCCGTGCCGCAGCACGGCCTGCTCGGGTGACTTCCCCTTCAGTCCGGGCGGCGCGGGCAGCAGGGCGGTGACGGCGCCGAGGAGCGGGCCGACGACGACGAACGCCAGAAGGAACCGCATCACGGACTCGTTGATATCGATCACGCCTGCTCACGCTCCCGTGGCGACGAGGACGGCGGCGACCGCGAGGACGACGGTGCCGGCGAGCAGCGCGCTCACATAGGTCTGGACGTTGCCGGTCTGGGCGCGGCGGACGGCCGTTCCGAGCCAGCGGGGCAGGGTGCCCGCCCCGCGGACGTAGTTTTCGACGACCTCTCGGTCGAGGAACCGTACGAGGCTCGCTCCGGCCCGGACCGGGCGGACGAAGAGCGCCGTGTACAGGGCGTCGAGGTGGAAGCCGACGGCGGCGTGCCGGTGCAGCGGGCCCAGGAGGAGCCGGCCGGGGTCGGCCGGGTCGGGCGCGTAGGCCACGTCTCCATAGGCGGGCCGGTGGCTGGCGATGGCCTCGGCCTCCACCAGCCCGGCGTCGCCGTCCCGGTCGGCGGCGACGGCACCGAGCGGGACGCGGGCGGCGAGCGCGGTGGTGTGCTGCCAGGCGCCGTAGGTGATGATGCCGCCGACCAGGGCCACGCCCGTGCCGAGCACGGAGGTGGTGAGGGTCGGGGTGAGGCCGTGGCCGTCGAACCAGTCGGGGAGCAGCCGGAAGGCGAGTCCGCCGAAGGCGAGGGAGGGGATCGCCAGGATCCACAGCACGGCGTTCATGACGCGCGGCTGTCTGCCGTGGTCGGGAGCCTCGGTGCCGTGGCCGCGGAAGGCCAGCAGCCAGAGGCGCATCGCGTACGCGGCGGTCAGCAGGGCCGTGACCAGACCGGCGACGAGGACGGCCCAGCCCGCGGCGAGGGGGGCGTGCTCGGTGTGGCCGCCGATGACGTGTTCGGCGGCGGCGAGGACGGACTCCTTGGAGAAGAAGCCGCTGAAGGGCGGGATGGCGGCGAGGGCCAGCAGCGCCACGGTCATCGTCCAGTAGGCGTCCGGGACGCGGGCGCGCAGGTTCCGCATGCGGGACATGGCGGCGAGCGAGTTGGTGCCGGCGGCGTGGATGATCACGCCGGCGGCGAGGAAGAGCAGCGCCTTGAAGGCGCCGTGGGACAGGAGGTGGAAGACGGCGGCACCGCGGTCGGCGACGGCGAGGGCGCCGGTCATGTAGCCGAGCTGGCCGATCGTCGAGTAGGCCAGGACCCGTTTGATGTCGTCCTGGGCGAGGGCGGCGAGCGCCGAGCCGATCATCGTCACCGCCGCCATGACCGCCAGGACGGTCATCGCGGCGCCCGAGGACTCGAAGACCGGAAGGAGCCGGGCGATGAAGTAGACACCGGCGGCGACCATCGTCGCCGCGTGGATCAGCGCGGAGACGGGCGTGGGGCCCGCCATCGCGTCGGGGAGCCAGGTGTGCAGCGGGAACTGCGCCGACTTGCCCGCCACGCCGGCCAGGAGCAGCAGCGCGGTCAGGGTCGGGTGGCCGAGTCCGCCCTGCGCGACCGCGCCGAGCACCTCGGTGATCCGGAAGGAGCCGGCGTCGGTGGCCAGTGCGAAGAGACCGATGAGGAAGGGGACGTCGCCGAGCTTGGTCACCAGGAAGGCCTTGAGGGAGGCGGCGCGCGCCTCCGGGGTCTCCCAGTAGTGGCCGACGAGGAAGTAGGAGCAGATGCCCATGATCTCCCAGCCGACCAGCAGCACGATCAGGTCGCCGGAGTAGACGACGAGGAGCATCGCGGAGGTGAAGAGGGAGACGAGGGCGGCGTACGAGGGGTAGCGCGGGTCGTCGCGCAGGTAGCCGGTGGAGTAGAGCTGCACGCAGGTGGCGACCAGGGCGACCAGTACGGCGACGAGGGCGGCGAAGCCGTCGATGTGCAGGGCGAGTTCGACGGGGACCGATCCGGTCGGCGTCAGTTCGGTGACGGCGTCCAGGGCGCGGCCGCCGCCCTGGCGTGCGGCGACCAGTACGGCGAGGACGAGCGCGGCGAGCGTCGGCAGGACGGCGAGCGGGCGGACGAACCCGGGTGCGGTGCGGCCCAGGAGGAGGCCGGCGGCCGCGCCCAGGAACGGAAGGAGGGGGACGAGGACGGCGAGGGTGGTCGTGGTCACGCGGTGGCCTCAGCCTTCTCGGCCCGCCCGGGGCGGCGGGGCCGGCCGGGCGCGGTGGGGTCGTCGTCAGGGCCCTCACCGGGGCCGTCGGTGCCGTCCGTGCCGTCGCCGGGGCCGTCCGTGCCGTCGTCGGGGTGTTCGGCGGTGTCGCGGAGCTTGTCGATGTCCGCGGTGCCCCGGTTGCGGTGGACGGCGAGGACGATCGCCAGGCCGATGCCGATCTCGGCGGCGGCGATGGCGATGGTGAACAGGGTCAGGGCCTGCCCGGAGTGCAGCGTGTCCTCGGCGGCCCGGCTGAGCCAGACGTCGAAGGCGACGAGGTTGAGGTTGACCGCGTTGAGCATCAGCTCGACGGACATCAGGACCAGGATCGCGTTGCGGCGGGCGAGGACGCCGTACAGGCCGGTGCAGAAGAGGAGGGCGGAGAGAACGGCGGGATAGGCGAGGTGCATCAGCGGCTGCCTTCCGGGTCGCTCCGGTCGTCGGTTCGGGCGGTTCGGTCGTCGGTTCGGGCGGTTCGGTCGCTCCGGTTGCTCCCGTCACTCCGGTCGCTCCGGAGGCTGTCGGGGTCCGGCTCGGGGTCCCCGGACTTGCGGGAGAGGACGATCGCGCCGACCAGGGCGGCGAGGAGGAGGACGGAGAGGGCCTCGAAGGGGAGGACCCAGTGCTGGAAGAGGCTGGCCCCGGTGACGGCGGTGGAGCCGGCGGCCGGGCCGTCCAGGTCGATCCAGGTCGTGCGGAACGCGTCGACGACCACCCACACCAGGGCCGCCGCGGCGAGGACGGCGACGGTCAGCGCCGCCCAGCGGTTGCCGGAGTCGGCGTCCGGGGAGCGGCCGATGGGGGCCTTGGTGAGCATCAGTCCGAAGAGCAGGAGGACGACGACGGAACCGACGTAGATGAGGACCTGTACCCAGGCGATGAACTCGGCGGTGAGCAGGAGGTACTCGACGGCGAGACCGCCGAGGGCGACGACCAGCCAGAGGGCGGCGTGGACGAGTTGGCGCGTGGTCACGGTGACCAGCGCCGCGCCGAAGGTGATCAGGCCGACGAGCAGGAAGGTGATCTCGACGCCGGTCGGGGAGAGGAAGCCGTGGGTCGCGGCGGAGAGCGTCATTCCGGGCCCTCCTGCTGGGCGGCCTCCTGGGTGGCCTCTAGGACGGCCTGCTGGGTGGCCAGTTTCTCGGCGGACTTGCGGGCGGCGGCGAGTTCCTTCGGTTCCTCCGCGGCGGGGTCGAGGGCGGGCGGGGCCGGGACGGTCCACATCCACTCGCGGAGCTTGTCGCGCTCGTGGGTGAGTTCGCGGATGTCGGTCTCGGCGTACTCGAACTCGGGTGACCAGAACAGGGCGTCGAAAGGACAGACCTCGATGCAGATACCGCAGTACATGCAGAGGGAGAAGTCGATGGCGAAGCGGTCGAGGACGTTGCGGCTGCGCTCGCGGCCACCGGGGGCGGCCGGGGGCACCGTCTCCTTGTGGGAGTCGATGTAGATGCACCAGTCCGGGCACTCGCGGGCGCACAGCATGCAGACCGTGCAGTTCTCCTCGAAGAGGCCGATCACGCCGCGGGTGCGGGGCGGGAGGTCGGGCTGGACGTCCGGGTACTGCTCGGTGACGGTCTTCTTCGTCATCGTGCGCAGGGTGACGGCCAGGCCCTTGGCCAGACCACTTCCTGGAACGGGGGCCATGGTTACTGGATCACCACCTTGACGATGCCGGTGAGGGCGATCTGGACGAGGGCGAGAGGGACGAGGAGGCTCCAGGAGAGCTTCTGGAGCTGGTCCTCGCGGAGACGGGGGTAGGTGACGCGGAGCCAGATCACGACGAAGGCGAGGACGGCGGTCTTCAGCAGGGTCCAGACCCAGCCGAGGCCGTCGGCACCCCACGGGCCGTGCCAGCCGCCCAGGAAGAGGACGGTGGTCAGGCCGCACAGGACGACGATCCCGGCGTACTCGGCGAGGAGGAACAGCGCGAAACGCAGGCCGGTGTACTCGGTGTACGCGCCGAAGATGATCTCGGAGTCGGCGACGGGCATGTCGAAGGGCGGGCGCTGGAGTTCGGCCAGACCCGCGACGAAGAAGACGAGCGCGCCGATGATCTGCCAGGGCAGCCACCACCACGCGAAGGCGTCGAGGATGCCGGTGAGCGAGACCGTGCCGGCGGCCATGGCGACCGAGGCGGCGGCGAGCAGCATCGGGAGTTCGTAGGCGAGGAGCTGGGCGGCGGTGCGGAGGCCGCCGAGAAGGGAGAACTTGTTGGCGGAGGCCCAGCCGGCCATCAGGGAGCCGAGGACTCCGACGCCCATCACGGCGAGCACGAAGAAGACACCGGCGTCGATCGCCTGGCCGACGGCTCCCTCGCCGGGGCCCACGGGGACGGCGAGGAGTACCAGGAGGTACGGCAGGAGGGCGACGGCCGGGGCGAGCTGGAAGACGCGGCGGTCGGCGGCTGCCGGGACCACGTCCTCCTTCTGCGCGAACTTGACGCCGTCGGCGACGAGTTGGGCCCAGCCGTGGAAGCCGCCGGCGTACATCGGGCCGAGGCGGCCCTGCATGTGGGCCATCACCTTGTGCTCGGTCTGGCCGACGATCAGCGGGAACGCGAGGAAGACGACGAAGACGATCAGGAGGCGCAGGATGACGTCGAGCGCGTCGTTCACCGCGGGCCTCCGGGAGGGGTGTCCTGATGGTCGGATGCGGACGTGTCGTCCGGTGCGGGGGAGGTAGTCGGGTCGTCCGGTCCGGGCGGGGTGCTGGGCTCGTCCGCGCCGTCCGCGCCGTCCGGTGCGGGCGGGGTTTCCTGGTCGTCGAAGGCCGGGCGGGCGTGGTGCCACGGGGCGTCCAAGCTGCGCGGTGCGGCAGGAGGAGCGGGCGGAGTGGGAGGAGCGGGAGAAGTGGGAGGAACGGGGGCGGGAGCCTTCGGGGCCTCGTCCTGGGTCTCCGGGTTCGCCCGCTGGCTCGCTGAACCCCCCGACGCGCTGCGGGAGCGGCGGGGAGTACCGGTGCGGCCGGCGGCCCCCGGCCTCTGCGACGCCGACCCCTCGCTCGCGCTCCGCGCCCGCCGGGGCGCCGGGGACACCGGAGCCGCCGACGCCTCACCGCTCGGGCTCGCCGGAGCCGCCAATGCCTCACTGCTCGGACTCGGCGGAGCCGCCGGAGCCGCCGGAGTCACCGACGCCTCACCGCTGGGGCTCGCCGGAGGCCCCGACACCTCGCTGTTCGGAGTCGCCGGGGCCTCCGGCCCCCGCGCACTCGCGCTCGCCGAGGCCGATGCCGATGCCTCTTCCGTCTGGCTGGCCGACCCCCCGGCCGCCGTACGGGTCCGCCGTACGGGACGTTCGCCCGCCGCCCGTGCCGGACGCTCTCCAGCCGCCCCGGCACGACCCGGCGCACCGTCTCCCCCAGTCGCCTCGACACGACCCGCAGCACGGTCTTCCCCAGGTGTGCCGGTGCGGCCCTCCGTGCGGCCCGCCGTGCGGCCCGTCGTGCGGCCCGCGCCCCGCGTCGGAGCGGCGGGGAGCCGGCCCTTCATGGGGCCCCACTCATTGGGATCGGGCACGCCCGGAGGGAGCATCTGGCGGCGTCGGGGGCCGCCGCCCGGCGTCGACTCGCCGGGTTCCTTCGCGCCGGGCCACGCCTTGGCGACGCGGGCGGCGAGGACGAAGTCCTTGCGCAGGGGGTTGCCCTCGAAGGTCTCCGGCAGGAGCAGGTGGTCCAGGGCCGGGTGGCCCTCGAAGACGACGCCGAACATCTCGTGGGTCTCGCGTTCGTGCCAGGCGGCACCGGCGTAGACGCCCACGGCGGTGGGCAGGACGGGGGCCTCGTGCGGGACGGTCGTGCGCAGCAGCAGGCGCCGCAGCGGGGAGAGCGCGGCGACGTGGGCGGCGACGCGGAACCCGGTGCCGGGTTCGTCGACCGCGCTCAGCCAGTCGAAGTACGTACAGCCGAGCCGGTCGCGGGCGGTCTCCAGGGCGGTGATCCAGTCCACCGGGGGGACGTCGACCGTCAGGACCTCGTACGACTCCTCGGCGGTGGCGTCGGGTCCGAACAGTTCACCGACGCCCACGGGCAGCCAGCCGACCACGGTCATCGGCCCTCCCCCGGCCCGGACCCCGGCGTCTCCGGTCCCCGTACCAACCCGCTGCGCAGCGCCGCCGGCGACGGCCGGGGCTCCGCGTACCGCTCCCCCAGCGACTCCGCCGCGATCTTCTCCTGAAGCTTGAGGATGCCCTGGAGCAGCGCTTCGGGGCGGGGCGGGCACCCGGGGACGTAGACGTCGACGGGGATGATCTGGTCGACGCCCTTGGTCACGGAGTAGGAGTCCCAGTAGGGGCCGCCGCAGTTGCTGCACGCGCCGAAGGAGATGACGTACTTCGGCTCGGGCATCTGTTCGTAGAGCCGTTTGACGGCCGGGGCCATCTTGTCCGTCACCGTGCCGGAGACGACCATCAGGTCGGCCTGGCGCGGGCCCGGCGCGAACGGGATGACGCCGAGGCGGATGAAGTCGTGCCGGGACATCGACGCGGCGATGAACTCGATCGCGCAGCAGGCGAGTCCGAAGTTGAAGACCCACAGGGAGTAGCGGCGGCCCCAGTTGAGGACGACCTTCATCGGCTCGGGTGCGAGGCGGGCGAGCGCGCCGAGCCGCTTGGGCTCCGGCAGAAGAACAGGCTCGGGGGCCGGGGGCCCGGCGGCGGGCTCGGGGGTCACGTCCATGCCAGGACGCCCTTCTTGTATGCGTACAGCAGGCCCACGGCCAGGAAGCCGAGGAAGACGAACATCTCCACGAGCGTCGTCGCGCCGTACCCGGGGGCGGCGAAGACCGTCGCCCAGGGGAAGAGGAAGATCGAGTCGACGGCGAAGACGACGTACAGGAACGCGTAGACGTAGTAGCGGACCTGGGTGTGGGCCCAGCCCTCGCCGACGGGGTCGACCCCGCACTCGTAGGTGAGGAGTTTCTCGGGGGTGGGGACCACCGGCCGCAGCAGGCGGCCCGCTCCGAAGGCCACGGCCACGAACAGCACGCCGACGACGGCGAGCAGTCCGACGACCGAGTACGACCGGAAGTAGTCCGCGGCCACGGCGGCGGCCATGACGACGGTCGGTTCCGACACGTCCGTCCCTCGCTTCCTGTCCGAATCAACTGTCCGATCAGCTGTCCGACGCCTCTACGCAAGGGGTGAGTCTAGGGCCTGCTAAAGAGACCGTAAGCAGCCCGTCGCGCGTTGGGCGGCCGGAGGGTGGGGTTTTCCTCAGTGGATCCCCGGCGGCCCACCTCATGGCGCCGGGCCTCCCCGCGCGGCACGCTGATCCGTATGACCCAGACCCCTTCGTCAACGATGTCCGGCGGCGAGCCCTTGCCGCCGGCCCGATTCGCCTACGGCGCGCACACCTGGAAGGAGATCGCCCACCTGCTGGTGAACCTTCCGCTGGCGCTGCTCGGGTTCGTCTACGTCGTGACGGTGCTGACGGTCGGCGTCGGGCTGACGGTCACGGTGGTCGGGCTGCCGCTGCTGGCGACCGGCCTGCTGGGCGCGCGGATGCTCGGCCGCTTCGAGCGGGCGCGCGCCCGCGCGCTGCTCGGGGTGCGGATCGACGAGCCGAGCCGGCTGCGGCGCCACGGCGGCGGGTTCTTCCAGCGGCTGTGGTCGGCGCTGAAGGACCCGGTGGGCTGGCGCAGCGCGCTGTACGCGTTCATACGGCTGCCGTGGGGGGTCGTGACGTTCGGCGTCACGCTGTGCTCGCTGTTCGTGCTGTGGCCGGTGCTGCCGTTCATCGCGCGGGGGCTGGCCAACGCCGACCGGGCGATGGTGCGCGGGCTGCTCTCCCCCTCGGACGAGCTGGAGCGGCGCATCGCGGAGCTGGAGTCGGACCGGGGGGTCGTGGTCGACACGGCCGCCGCCGACCTCCGGCGCATCGAGCGCGACCTGCACGACGGGGCGCAGGCCCGCCTGGTCAACCTGGCGATGGGGCTCGGTCTGGCCAAGGAGAAGCTGCTGGAGGGCCAGGCCGACGACCATGTCGCGGCGATGGTCGAGGAGGCGCACGGCGAGGTGAAGCTGGCCTTGCAGGAGTTGCGGGACCTGGCGCGCGGCATCCACCCCGCCGTGCTCACCGACCGGGGCCTGGACGCGGCGCTGTCCTCGGTCGCCTCGCGCTGCACCGTGCCGGTGCGGGTGACGACCGACCTGCCGACGCGGCCCGCCGCGGCCATCGAGGGCATCGCCTACTTCACCGTCTCGGAGCTGCTGCAGAACATCAGCAAGCACAGCGGGGCGCGGTCGGCGGCGGTGGAGGTCTGGCGGTCGGAGGACCGGCTGCTGCTCCAGGTGTGGGACGACGGGCGGGGCGGCGCGAGCCTGGACGGCGGTACGGGGATGAAGGGGCTGGCCGAGCGGCTCGGCGCCGTGGACGGTCTTTTCGTCGTCGACTCCCCGCAGGGCGGCCCGACCACCGTCACGGCGGAACTGCCCTGGCGCGACCGCACGGAGACGGCGAGCGTCACCGCCCCCCGCTGAGGTGGGGTTAACCCCCCTCCGAAGAGGCCGACGGGCTCCATGTCCCGCGGCGGCGTGAACGACGAGAGTGAACGTACGTGCCACAGGGACGAGCAGAAGGACGACACCGATGGCCATGGAGATGGAGATGGAGTACGGGCAGGGGTACGGGCCGGTCGACGGCCCGGGGCTCCCCGGGGCCTCCGGCGAGCGGCGGCACCGGCTGCCGGCCGGTCTGCGGGCTCCGGTCGAGGCGCGGCACTGGCGCGAGTTCGGCTATGTGCTGCTGAGTCTGCCGATCGCCGTCGTCCTCTTCACGTTCGCCGTCTCGATGGTGTCGCTGGGGGCGGGGCTGCTGGTCACCTTCCTCGGGGTGCCGGTGCTGGCGGCGGCGCTCGCCGGCTGCCGGGGGTTCGGGGTGCTGGAGCGGGCGCGGGCGCGCGCGCTGCTGGGCCTGGACGTGGCCGAGCCGGAGCCGCTGCGGGCGCGCAAGCGGGGCGCGCTGTCGTGGATGGGCGCCGTCCTGAAGAGCGGTACCTCCTGGCGGGCGCTGCTCTACGCGCTGCTGCACATGCCGTGGGCGACGGTCGCGTTCGGTATCGCCGTCACCGTGTGGAGCTGGGGCTGGGCGATGCTGACGTATCCGCTGTGGTTCTGGGTCTTCCCGATGTACGCCGGTCAGGACGGGCTCCAGCTGTACGGCGACGAGACGCATCAGGTGTATCTGGACAACCCCTTCGAGATCACCGTGACGGCGCTGGTGGGGCTGTTGTTCACGCTGGCCGTGCCGTGGATCGTGCGGGCCCTGACGATGGTGGACCGGCTGATGGTGCACGGGCTGCTCGGCCCGTCGCGGCTGGCGACGCGCGTCGTGGAGCTGGAGTCGGACCGGGGCGTCGTGGTCGACACGGCCGCCGCCGACCTCCGGCGCATCGAGCGCGACCTGCACGACGGGGCGCAGGCCCGCCTGGTCAACCTGGCGATGGGGCTCGGTCTGGCCAAGGAGAAGCTGCGTGAGGACCCGCGGGCCGCGGCCCGGATGGTGGACGAGGCGCACGGCGAGGTGAAGACGGCCTTGCAGGAGCTGCGGGACCTGGCGCGCGGCATCCACCCCGCCGTGCTCACCGACCGGGGCCTGGACGCGGCGCTGTCCTCGGTCGCCTCGCGCTGCACCGTGCCGGTGCGGGTGGAGGTGGACCTGGTGGAGCGGCCGGCGCCGGCGATCGAGGGGATCGCGTACTTCACGGTGTCGGAGCTGCTGCAGAACATCTCCAAGCACGCGCGGGCCTCCCGTGCCGCCGTGGAGGTGTGGCGGGTGGAGGACCGGCTGATGCTCCAGGTCACGGACGACGGGACGGGCGGGGCGGACGCGTCGTCCGGCTCCGGCCTCGCGGGGCTGGCGGAGCGGCTCGACTCGGTGGACGGCATCCTGGTGGTGGACTCCCCGGCGGGCGGCCCGACCCGCGTCACGGCGGAACTCCCCTGGCGTTCCGACCGGCTGCACTGAGCCGACCCGGTGTACGGAGCCGGCCCGGTGCGCTGAGCCTGCCCGGCGCACGGAACCGCACCTCTCGACCGACCGGCACGGGTGCCGACCCCCCGCACCCCCGTTGCCCATCCCCACACGACGCCCAATGCTGGAATGCTGAACCTGTCATACAGGCGGGCGGGCGTGGGTGTCCGTATGGGGCTGTGGGGGGCCGAACATCGTGGAGGACAGGGTGCGGGTGGTCATCGCCGAGGATTCAGTGCTGCTCAGGGAGGGCCTGACCCGGTTGCTGACCGACCGCGGGCACGAGGTGGTGGCGGGGGTCGGTGACGGCGAGGCCCTGATCAAGACCGTCACCGACCTGGAGGAGCAGGGGGAGCTTCCGGACGTCGTCGTCGCGGACGTGCGGATGCCGCCGACCCACACCGACGAGGGGGTACGGGCGGCGGTGCGGTTGCGCAAGGCGCACCCGGGCCTGGGCGTGCTGGTGCTGTCGCAGTACGTGGAGGAGCGCTACGCCACGGAACTGCTCGCGGGTTCCAGTCACGGGGTCGGCTATCTGCTGAAGGACCGGGTAGCCGAAGTGCGTGAGTTCGTGGACGCGGTGGTGCGGGTGGCCCAGGGCGGTACGGCCCTCGATCCCGAGGTGGTCGCGCAGTTGCTGGGGCGCAGCCGCAAGCAGGACGTGCTCACGGGACTCACCCCGCGTGAGCGGGAGGTCCTGGGGCTGATGGCCGAGGGCCGGACGAACTCCGCGATCGCCAGGCAGCTCGTGGTGAGCGACGGGGCCGTCGAGAAGCACGTCAGCAACATCTTCCTGAAGCTCGGGCTCTCCCCGAGCGACGGTGATCACCGTCGGGTGCTGGCGGTGCTCACCTATCTCAATTCCTGAGGGCTCTCACCTCGGGGTTCATGCCTGAGGGCTCAGAACTCGCCGGGCTCCTCGCTCTCCCCAGGCTTCTCGTAAGCCCCCCGGATATAGGTTTCAAACCGTCGCGTTCATCAGTTCATCCGATTCATCCAGTTCATCCGATCGGACGAGAAACCGAACGACGAACAGGCGCGTCTTTTCCCGCGCCGGGGGGCGAGTGAACCATGAAAAAGCAGGGCTCCGGGCTGTCTCGAAGTCGTGTCCATCATGCGAATGTCCACCGGAAGACAACCCCTGCGGTCGTAGGGTTGATCCCGGGATGGTCGGCGGGTGGCCACTCCCCGGACAGCCGCCTCGAGGGAGGTCCACTTCAGTGACCAGCCAGGTCAGCAGCCCAGCGGAACACGCCGACGGAACGGTCGTAGGAGAGCAGCGCAAACCGGCGGTCGACCCAGGAGACAAGGACGTCCGCCGGCTGGACCGGGTGATCATCAGGTTCGCGGGCGATTCCGGTGACGGTATGCAGCTCACCGGTGATCGTTTCACCTCGGAGACCGCGTCCTTCGGAAATGATCTTTCTACGCTGCCGAACTTCCCCGCCGAGATCCGGGCGCCGGCAGGCACCCTGCCTGGGGTTTCCTCCTTCCAGCTGCATTTCGCCGATCATGACATCCTCACCCCGGGTGACGCGCCGAACGTACTGGTGGCGATGAATCCGGCCGCCCTGAAGGCGAACATCGGCGACATGCCGCGCGGCGCGGAGATCATCGTCAACACCGACGAGTTCACCAAGCGGGCGCTGCAGAAGGTCGGTTACGGCGCCTCCCCGCTGGAGGACGGCTCGCTGGACGGGTTCAGCCTGCACCCGGTGCCGCTGACCACGCTGACGGTGGAGGCGCTGAAGGAGTTCGACCTGACCCGCAAGGAGGCCGAGCGCAGCAAGAACATGTTCGCGCTGGGCCTGCTGAGCTGGATGTACCACCGGCCCACCGAGGGCACGGAGAGGTTCCTGAAGACGAAGTTCGCCAAGAAGCCCGACATCGCGGCGGCCAACATCGCCGCCTACCGGGCCGGGTGGAACTTCGGCGAGACGACCGAGGACTTCGCCGTCTCCTACGAGGTGGCCCCGGCGGCGACGGCGTTCCCGCCCGGCGTCTACCGCAACATCTCCGGCAACCTGGCCCTGGCCCACGGCCTGATCGCCGCCTCCCGCCAGGCGGACCTGCCGCTGTTCCTCGGCTCGTACCCGATCACCCCGGCCTCGGACATCCTGCACGAACTCAGCAAGCACAAGAACTTCGGCGTACGCACCTTCCAGGCCGAGGACGAGATCGCCGGGATCGGCGCGGCGCTGGGCGCGGCCTTCGGCGGCAGCCTCGCCGTCACCACCACCTCCGGCCCCGGTGTGGCGCTCAAGAGCGAGACCATCGGGCTGGCGGTCTCCCTCGAACTGCCGCTGCTGGTCGTCGACATCCAGCGCGGCGGCCCGTCCACCGGGCTGCCGACCAAGACCGAGCAGGCCGACCTGCTCCAGGCCATGTTCGGGCGCAACGGCGAGGCGCCGGTCCCGGTGGTGGCCCCGCGCACCCCGGCCGACTGCTTCGACGCGGCCCTGGAGGCGGCCCGGATCGCGCTGGCCTACCGCACCCCGGTCTTCCTGCTCTCCGACGGCTACCTGGCCAACGGCAGCGAGCCGTGGCGCGTCCCGGAGATCGAGGAACTGCCCGACCTGAGGGTGCGGTTCGCGCAGGGACCGAACCACACCCTGGACGACGGCACCGAGGTGTTCTGGCCGTACAAGCGCGACCCGGGGACCCTGGCCCGCCCCTGGGCGATCCCGGGCACGCCGGGCCTTGAGCACCGCATCGGCGGCATCGAGAAGCAGGACGGCACGGGCAACATCTCCTACGACCCGGCCAACCACGACCTGATGGTCCGCACCCGGCAGGCCAAGATCGACGGCATCGATGTCCCCGACATCGAGGTGGACGACCCGGACGGGGCGCGGACCCTGGTGCTGGGCTGGGGATCGACGTACGGGCCGATCACCGCGGCCGTGCGCCGGGTCCGCAAGGAGGGCGGCCGGATCGCCCAGGCCCACCTGCGCCACCTCAACCCCTTCCCGGCCAATCTCGGCACGGTCCTCGCCGGTTACGACAGGGTGGTCGTCCCCGAGATGAACCTCGGCCAGCTCGCCACCCTGGTGCGGGCGAAGTACCTGGTCGACGCCGACTCCTACAACCAGGTCAACGGCATGCCGTTCAAGGCGGAGCAGCTCGCCACCGCGCTCAAGGAGGCCATCGATGGCTGACACGTCCACGGAAGGCACGGGCACGATCGAGGCGCTTTCCCTGGTCCCCAGGGCCGAGGGCAAGCAGTCGATGAAGGACTTCAAGTCCGACCAGGAAGTGCGCTGGTGCCCCGGCTGCGGCGACTACGCCATCCTCGCCGCCGTGCAGGGCTTCATGCCCTCACTGGGGCTGGCCAAGGAGAACGTCGTCTTCGTCTCCGGCATCGGCTGCTCCTCCCGCTTCCCGTACTACATGAACACCTACGGGATGCACTCCATCCACGGCCGGGCCCCCGCCATCGCCACCGGCCTGGCGGCCTCCCGCCGCGACCTGTCGGTGTGGGTCGTCACCGGCGACGGCGACGCGCTCTCCATCGGCGGCAACCACCTGATCCACGCGCTGCGCCGCAACGTCAACCTCAAGATCCTGCTGTTCAACAACCGGATCTACGGGCTGACCAAGGGGCAGTACTCCCCGACCTCCGAGGTCGGGAAGATCACCAAGTCGACGCCGATGGGGTCGCTGGACGCGCCGTTCAACCCGGTCTCCCTCGCGATCGGCGCGGAGGCGTCGTTCGTCGCGCGGACCGTCGACTCCGACCGCAAGCACCTCACCGAGGTGCTCCGGCAGGCCGCCGCCCACCCGGGCACGGCCCTGATCGAGATCTACCAGAACTGCAACATCTTCAACGACGGCGCCTTCGAGGTTCTCAAGGACCGGCAGCAGGCCGAGGACGCGGTGATCCGCCTGGAGCACGGGCAGCCGATCCGGTTCGGCGCCGACAGCGCCAAGGGCGTCGTCCGCGACCCGGCGACCGGCGACCTGAAGGTGGTGGCGGTCACCGCGGAGAACGAGGCGGACATCCTCGTCCACGACGCCCACGCCGCCTCCCCCACCACCGCGTTCGCGCTGAGCCGGCTCGCCGATCCCGACACCCTGCACCACACCCCGATCGGGGTGCTGCGCGCCGTCGACCGGCCCGTCTACGACACGCAGATGGCCGACCAGCTCGACGGCGCCGTGGAGCGTGACGGCAAGGGCGACCTCGCCGCCCTGCTGGCCGGCGGCGACACCTGGACGGTCGTCGGCTGAGCGGTTCCCGCGACGGCGTCACCCGGGCCCGGGGCGGTCAGCCCCGGGCCTCGTCGTATCCCCGGCGCGCCGCGAGTCGTACTCCCGGCGCGCCGCGCTGACGTCGTCCATCCGCTCCTCGGACCACCGGGCCAGTCCCCGTACCCGCTCGGCGGCCTCCCGGCCGAGACCGGTCAGGGAGTAGTCGACCCGCGGCGGGATCACCGGTCTGGCGTCCCGGTGGACCAGGCCGTCGCGCTCCAGGGTCTGCAGGGTCTGGGTCAGCATCTTCTCGCTGACCGTCCGGCCGTACCGGGTGAGGGCGCGGCGCAGCTCGCCGAAGCGGTAGGGGCGGTCGAGCAGCTCCATCAGGACCAGGACGCCCCAGCGGCTGGTGACGTGCTCCAGGACCAGCCGGTACGGGCAGAGCGTCTCCGCCTCGCGCGCCGCACTGTCACTTACCTTCATACCAGTACCTTACTTCAAAGTGGGTACTGTCGTTTAGTTAGTGCCACCCCTAGGGTGAGTGGCAGAACGCACCACACCACTGAGGAGCTCTCGCATCATGAGCATTGTCGTCACCGGAGCCACCGGACACCTGGGCCGCCACGTGGTGGAGCAGCTGCTGGAGAAGGTCCCGGCCGAGCAGATCACGGCCGTCGTGCGCAGCGCGGAGAAGGCCGCCGGCTTCGCGGAGCGCGGTGTGCGGATCGCCGTGGCCGACTACAACGAGCCGAAGACCTTCGAGGGCCTGTTCGCCGCCGGTGACAAGGTGCTGCTGATCTCCGGCAACGAGTTCGACAAGGGCCGCCCGCAGCAGCACGCGGTCGTCATCGACGCCGCCGTCCGGGCCGGTGTCGCGCTGCTCGCCTACACCAGTGCCCCCAGCAGCCTCACCGCCGCTCTCGCCGACGACCACCGCGCCACCGAGAAGACGCTGGTCGCCTCCGGGCTGCCGTACGTGATCCTCGGCAACGGCTGGTACCACGAGAACTACACCGAGAACCTCGCCCCGGTGCTGGAGCACGGCGCCGTCGTCCAGGCGGCCGGCGAGGGCCGCGTCTCCTCCGCCTCGCGCGCCGACTACGCGGCCGCCGCCGTCGCCGTACTGACCGGCGAGGGCCACGAGAACAAGCGGTACGAGCTGGGTGGCGACGAGGCGTGGAGCTTCGCCGAGTACGCGGCCGAGCTGAGCCGGCGTACGGGCCGCGAGATCGCCTACCGCCCCGTCTCCGTCGAGGAGTACACCGGCATCCTCACCGGCGCCGGGCTGCCCGCGCCGCTGGCCGGGGTCCTGGCCGGGGTCGACGCCTCCATCGAGACCGGCGAACTGGCCGTGACCGGCGGCGATCTGTCCCGCCTCATCGGCCGTCCGACCACCCCGGTCACCGAGGCGATCGAGGCCGCGCTCCGCGACTGAGCACCGGCTCCCGCGCCCGCACCCCGTCCGCGCCCCCCCTGTCATGACCGTATGGCGATACGGGCATGACAGGGGGTGGCGCTCGGCGCTACGGTCATGCCGGCGACCGGCGCGGTCGCCGGCCGCGACCAGTGCGCGAGAAGGGGGTGCCCGTGACAGGGACGTCGAAGGGGCGGAGACAGCCGGGGAGCGAGAGCCGGGCAGGTCTGCTGAACGGCTTCGCCGCCTACGGGATGTGGGGGCTCGTCCCGCTGTTCTGGCCGCTGCTCAAGCCCGCCGGGGCCGGGGAGATCCTCGCCCACCGCATGGCGTGGTCCCTCGTCTTCGTCGCCGCCGCGCTGCTCTCCGTACGGCGCTGGGCCTGGGCGGGCGAACTGCTGCGGCAGCCGCGGAAGCTGGGCCTCGTCACCGTCGCCGCGGCGGTCATCACCGTCAACTGGGGCGTCTACATCTGGGCCGTCAACAGCGGCCACGTCGTCGAGGCGTCCCTCGGCTACTTCATCAACCCGCTGGTCACCATAGCCATGGGCGTCCTGCTGCTGGGCGAGCGGCTGCGGCCCGTGCAGTGGGCGGCGGTCGGCACCGGCTTCGCGGCCGTCGTCGTCCTGACCGTCGGCTACGGCCGGCCCCCCTGGGTCTCCCTCTCGCTCGCCTTTTCCTTCGCCGTCTACGGGCTGGTGAAGAAGAAGGTCAACCTCGGCGGCGTCGAGTCGCTGGCGGCCGAGACCGCCGTCCAGTTCCTGCCCGCCGCCGGCTTCCTGCTGTGGCTGAGTGCCCGCGGCGACCTCACCTTCGCCACCGAGGGCGCCGGACACGCGGCGCTGCTCGCCGCGACCGGCCTGGTCACCGCGGTGCCCCTGGTCTGCTTCGGCGCCGCCGCGATCCGCGTGCCGCTGTCCACGCTCGGTCTGCTCCAGTACCTGGCGCCGGTCTTCCAGTTCCTGCTCGGCGTCCTCTGGTTCGACGAGGCCATGCCGCCCGAGCGGTGGGCGGGCTTCGCCCTGGTGTGGGTGGCGCTCACCCTGCTGACCTGGGACGCGCTGCGCACGGCGCGCCGCAACGCCCAGGCGCTGCGGGCTGCGGGAGACGGCAGGTCCGGCGGCGGCGTCCCCCGCGGACTCGACCGGCCTGTGAGAGTGGAGCCATGACACAGCCCGCACCCGCCGTGCACTGGAAGGTCGTCGTCGACGCCTCCGACCCGCACGCCCAGGCCGGCTTCTGGGCCGCCGCCCTCAACTACCTCGTCGAGGACAACAGCGCGCTCATCGAGCGGCTGCTCTCCGTCGGTGCCGTGCCGGCCGAGCTGACCGTGGAGGCGCACGGCCGGCGCGCCTGGCGGGACCTGATCGCCGTACGCCATCCCGACGACCCCTTCGACGAGGACAGCGGCACCGGGCTGGGGCGGCGGCTGCTGTTCCAGCGCGTGCCCGAGGCCAAGACCGGCAAGAACCGGCTCCACCTCGACCTGCATCCCGGTCCGGGACGGCGCGCGGAGGAGGTGGCGCGGCTGGAGGAGCTCGGCGCGAGCATGGAGCGGGAGGTGCGGGAGCCGGGCGGGGAGTGGGTGCGGATGGCCGATCCCGAGGGGAACGAGTTCTGCGTGCACTGACCGGCCGCCACTCCTGCCGTCAGTCCTCCGTGGTGGCCGCCGCTTCCGCCGTCGGTCCTCCGCGGTGGCCGCCGCTCCCGCCGTCAGTCCTCCGTGGTGGTTGCCGCCGCGCGGGCGCGGGCGGTGAGGCGGCCCATGCGGGCGCGGGCGGACTCCAGCTCCTCTATGTCGTCGGCGGCCGGGCCCTCCTCGACGGCGAGCCCGGTCCACAGGTCGATCAGCTCGTGCCCCAGCTCCAGCCCCCGCTCGGGGTCGCGTACGGCGCGCCAGGCGGTCGCCGCGCTGTGCACGTTGCCGTACGCGGCCTCCGCGTCGCCCGCCCGGTGGTGCGTGCGGGCCAGTTCCAGGGCGGTGCGCAGCGCGCGGACCGGATCGCCGGACAGGTAGGCGATGTACGCGGTCAGTTCGCGCAGCCGCAGCACCTCGGGGTGGTCGGGGCCGAGCGTCCGGGTCGCCTCGGTCACGGCCTCGTCCGCGAGCCGCGCCGCGTCTTCCGTACGCCCGGACCGCACCGCCTCGTGGACCCGGGCCGTGGGCTCCGCGAGCACGGCGGGGGCGGTGCCGTCGCCCGGCGCGGTGAGCGGTTCGTCCCCGAGCACGGCCTCGGCCACGGCGTCGAACCCGCGGGCGGGCGCCGGGGTCATGTCGGGGGCCAGGTCGGGATCGAGGCCGAGGTAGAGGCCGGATTTCGCGGCCGACGGGGCCTTCGGGGCGCGCGCGGGCGGGGCGTCGGTGACGGGCCGGGGGGCCGGGGGCCGGGGGGCCGTCGTCGCGCCGTCCATCCGGGGCGGCGGGCCGAACTCCCCCGTGGGCGGCGCGACCGTGCCGGGGGCGGGCGGAAGCGGAAGGGGCACCGGCGCAGGCACCGGTGCCGGTGCCGGTGCCGGTGTGGTGGCGCGGGCGGGTGGCGGCGCCTGTTCCGGCAGGCTGCGCAGTCTGAACGTCGGGGACGGGTCCCCGTCGGAGGAGGGGCCCGCGTCCGCCGGGGACCCCGCCTCCGCCGCACCCGGGATCGGGCCCAGGACATGGGTGACCCGGTCCCGCGGGGGCTCCTGCGCGGCATCGGCCGGCGGGGCGGTGCGGGAGGGGTCGCCCAGGAGGTGGCTGGAGCCGTCCGGATCGACGCGGAGGGGGACGACGTACCCGATGCGCTCGTCGTGGATCCGCGCGGGGACGGGGCGGTCCGCCGCGCGCGCGAGGTCCTGCAGCCGGTTCAGCACCGTCTGCTGGATCTCCTCGCCCGGGACCGCGGCGACGGGGACGCCGTCGACCGAGCCGGTGCCGTCGCGCGCCACCCGCACGTCGACCGGCGGCGTCTCCGGGGCGGCCGGGTGTTCGACACGCTGTCGGTCCCGCTTCTTGTCGCGGCTGAGTCGTGCCATCGTTCCCTCACTCATCGGCGGGTTCCGTGGGCGGCCGTGGTTTCCCTCCCGCGCCGTCCGGAGCCATTCGAACACCTACTGTCGAGTCTCTCCGCTCGCTCGCGGTTCTCACGTCACCGCGTTGTCACAGGCTCGTTCCAGGGGGGAGGGGCGTGACGAGAGGGGAGGACGGGCATGCGCACCAGCATGCAACAGGGGCCGGAGATCTGGATCCGCGGACCGGTGACCGCACCCGGCGCGACGGGGCGCGCGGGACGGCGCTCCTGGGTCGGGACGCACGGCGGTGCGGGGGTGACCACCCTCGCCGAGGTGTACGGCGGACACGACTGCGGCCGGGACTGGCCCGGCGCCGGTGATCCGGCGTCGGTGCTGCTGGTCGCCCGGACCCACGCGGCGGGGCTGGCGGCGGCCGTCCGCGCGCTGGACGCGTTCCGGCAGGGCGGGGCGCCGCCCGGCCTGGAGCTCTGCGGGGTGGTGCTGGTCGCGGACGCGCCGGGACGGCTGCCCCGGCCGCTCGCCCAGCGGGTGAAGCTGATCGAAGCCTCCGTCGACGTGCACCGGGTGCCGTGGGTGCCCGCCTGGCGGCTCGGCGAGCTGGACGGCGCGCCGCCGCGCGGCACCGAGGCGCTGGCCCGGCTGACGGGAGCGGACCGCTGACGGCGGCGGACGGGGCCGCCGGTGACCGGCCCGCACCGCACCGGCCCGCACCGCACCGGCCCGTGCGGCACCGGCCCGTGCGGCATCCGCGGGCGGGGCGGGGCGGGCCGTCGGCCGTGGAGATCGCCGAGGCGGTCGGGTCGGGGCGGATACGGGCCGTGGACGCCGTGGCGTCGGCGCTCGGCCGGATCGCGGCCGCCGACGGGCTGCTCGGCGCGTTCCTGGAGGTCTGGGACGAGGCCGCGCTGCGCCGGGCGGCCGAGGTGGACGCGCGGGTGGCGGCGGGCGAGCGGCTGCCGCTGGCGGGCGTGCCGATCGCCGTGAAGGGCCGGCGCGGACTGCGGGCGGCCGATCCGCTGCTGGCCGCGGGGTGCGTCGCGGTGGGCGCGACGTCGGTGCCGGGGCCGGGCACCGGCTGGCAGACGTGGGGGCTCGGGGCTCACGGCCCCACGGTCAATCCGTGGCGGGCGGACCGTACGCCGGGCGGCTCCTCGGCGGGCGCGGCGGCCGCCGTGGCGACGGGACTGGTCCCACTGGCGACCGGCGCGGACGGCGCCGGGTCGGTCCGCATCCCGGCCGCGTGGTGCGGTGTCCTGGGTCTGAAACTCACCGGTACGGGTGGCGGCGCGGGAGCCGCCGGGCTGACCGCCCCCGGCGTACTGACGCGCACGGCGGCGGACGCGGAGGCGTACCGGCGCGTCATGACGACGCACGCTGCGACACACGCTGCGGCGGCCGCAGGCACAGCCACGGGCGCGGGCACGGGCACAGGCGCGGGCACGGACACGGACACGGGCGCGGGACCTGGCGCTCTCCGGACGCCGGGCGCACCGGGCGCACTGGGGGCACCGGGCACACCGGGGGCGCTGGGCGCACCGGGCGCACCGGGCGCACCGGGCGCACTGAGGGCACCAGACGCACCGGGTGCGGCAGAAGCAGCACTCGGCGTACCGGACGCGCGTCGAGCATCGCGCGCGCCGTTCCCGACGGTCGCGCTCCCCGTTCCCGCTTACTGGTCGCCCGATCTCGGGTTCGCCGAGCCCGATGCCGAGCCGGTCGCGCTGGCGCGCGCGGCGGTGGAGCGGCTGGTCGCGGCCGGTGCCGTACGGCTCGTACGGCCCCCGCGTCCGTTCCGGCTGGCCGATCCGGGGCCCGCCTGGCTGGCCCTGCGCACGCCCGGCGCCGATCCGCGGGACGCCGACCGGACGCGGGCGGCGAACGACCGGCGGCTGGCGGAGCTGTTCGCCGGCGTCCCGCTGCTGCTGACGCCGGTCGCGCCGACCCCGCCGCACGGTCACGAGGGGCCGGGTGACCGCTACTCGACGGCGCTGACGTGGGCGTTCAATCTCAGTGGCCATCCGGCGCTCAGCCTCCCCGCGGGCTTCGGGAGCGACGGCTGTCCGGCCGGGCTGCAACTGGTGGCGGGGCACGGCGCGGAGGAGCTGCTGCTGGCGGTCGCGCGGGCCGCCTCGGTCACGCCGTGACGTCCTTCGCGGTGAACCGCGCCCAGGCGGCCGACCCGAACACCGCCGCGTAGAGCGCCTGGAGCCCGAGGTTGCGCAGCAGCTCGTCCCAGTAGACGGGCTCGCGCAGCAGGTCGGCGAAGGACAGCCAGTAGTGGGAGAAGAAGTACGGCTGGAGGGCGTGCAGCTGCGGGATCTGGTCGAGGATCTGCACGGTGATCAGCAGGCCGACGGTGGTGGCCATCGCCGCGATGCCGCTGCCGGTGAGCGTCGACACGAACAGGCCGAGCGCGGCCACGCCGATCAGCGAGGCGGCGACGACCAGGGCGATCAGCAGGGCCCGGCCCAGTCCCTCGGCGAAGGAGATCCGGGTCCCGGAGATGGTCGTCACCTCGCCGAGCGGGAAGAGCAGGGCGCCGACCGCGAGCGCCGAGACGGCGACCACCAGGGTGGCGGCCAGGCAGAAGGCGAGTACGGCCGCGTACTTGGTGAGCAGCAGGCGGGTGCGGCCGGCCGGGGCGACCAGCAGGTAGCGCAGGGTGCCGGCGTTCGCCTCGCCCGCGATGGCGTCGCCGGCGACGACGCCGATCGCCATCGGCAGGAAGAAGGGGAGGGTCGCGGCGAGCGCGGTGAAGACGAGGAAGAGGCCGTTGTTGGTGACCTGCGAGATGAACGCCGGCCCCCCGCCGGAGGCCGTCGACCCGTCGCTCGTCTCGATCTTCACGGCGATGCCGACCAGGACGGGCACGGCGGCCAGTACGCCCAGCAGGGCGAGGGTGCGCCAGCGCCGGAAGGTGGTCAGCAGTTCGCTGCGGAGCAGTCCGAGGCTCCACAGGGCGCGCGGTTCGCGGGCGGCCGGGACGGCGGTGGGGGTCTCAGCCCGCGACATCGAAGCCCTCCCCGGTCAGTGCCACGAAGGCGTCCTCCAGCGAGGCGCGTTCCAGGGCGAAGCCGCGCACGCGGACGCCGGCCGTCACCAGGGCGGCGTTCAGCTCGGCGGGGTCGCGGTCGGGCGGTTCCGCCGTGACACGGTCCTCGGCGACCACGACGTCGGCCACGCCCTGTTCCTTCAGGACCCGGGCGGCGTCCGCCGGGTCCGGGGTGGTCACCACCAGCCGCCCCCGGGTCCCGGCGGCCAGTTCGGCGACCGGCCCCTGGGTGATCAGGCGGCCCCGGGTCATCACGGCGACGTGCGTGCAGACCTGCTCGATCTCGTCCAGCAGGTGGGAGGAGAGGAAGACGGTCGTACCGTCCGAGGCCAGCGCGCGGACCAGGCCGCGGATCTCCCGCATGCCCTGCGGGTCGAGCCCGTTGGTGGGTTCGTCGAGGACGAGCAGGCGGCGCGGCTGGAGCAGCGCCGCCGCGAGACCGAGCCGCTGCCGCATGCCGAGCGAGTACGCCTTGGCGCGCTTGCCGGCGGCCGCCGTCAGACCGACCCGGTCCAGTGCCGCCGCCACCCGGACCTTCCGGGTGCGGGGGTCGGCGGTCGGGTCGGCGGCGTCGTAGCGCAGCAGGTTGTCGCGGCCGGAGAGGAAGCCGTAGAGGGCCGGGCCCTCGATGAGGGCGCCGACCCCCGGCAGTACGGTGCGGGCGGCGCGCGGCATGGGGCGGCCCAGGACCCGGGCGGTGCCGGAGGTGGGTTCGATCAGCCCCATCAGCATGCGGATGGTGGTGGTCTTGCCGGAGCCGTTGGGTCCGAGGAACCCGAAGACGCTGCCCGCGGGGACGGTCAGGTCCAGGCCGTCCACGGCGAGCTGTCCGCCGCGGTACCGCTTGGTGAGCCCGCGGGTGTCGATGACGGCGTGCTCCGCGGCGGGCCCCTCGCCCATCGGCTCCCTCACTTCGTCGTACGGGCCCGGCCGCGCGGTGCTCCGGCGGCCGGGGGTCGGGTCACTTCGCGGCGTCGGCCGCCTTCACCAGGGCGTCCTTGGTGACGGTGCCGACGTAGACGGTGCCGTCGTCGGTGATCAGGGCGTTGACCAGGCGGGTGCTGAACACCGTGCCGGTGCCGAAGGTGCCCTTGACCTGGTCGCCGAGGGAGTTCAGGAAGCCGCCGAGATCGCCTTCGGCGCCGGAGGCGGTCATGCCGCCGGAGCCGGTGTCGAAGGTGGCGATGGAGTTCCAGCCCTCGCCGATGACCTTGAGGTCGTCGAGCCCCTCTCCCTTGGCCTGTCCGTCGCCCTTCTCGTGCCGCCCGTCGCTCTGTCCGTCGCTCTGTCCGTCCGTGTGGTCGAGCGCGTCGCCCTCGGTGACCTTCGCGCCCTTGGGCGGGGAGAAGTCGAACGTCGACGCGGCGGGCTTGGCGAAGTCGACCTGGGTGAAGCCCGCGTCGACGACGGCGGCGCCGCCGCTCGCCGGGCTGAGCGTGAACTTCAGCGGCACGCCGGTCTTCGCGTCCACGGCCACGGTGATCGAGCCGATCGTGGAGCCCTTCTGCCGGGGCTCGACGACCAGGCGGTAGGCGTCGCGGCCGGCCACCTGGGCGGTGCCGTCGACGGTCACGGAGGTGGTGTCGTCGACCGCCTTCAGGGCCTCCTCGGCGAGGTCCTGCGGGGTGGCCGGCACCTCGTCGCTCCGCTCGTCGGCGTCTCCCCGGGCGTCCTGGCCGGCGACGGTGGAGTGGTAGACCTCGTTGGACTCGCTGTCGTAGCCCCAGACGTCGTCGCCGTTGTGGATCAGGCTGTACTCGGCGGCGTCGCGGAGCAGCGACACCTTCTGCCGGTCGGGGCCGTCGGCCGCGACGCGCAGGGTGTGGGTGCCGGAGGCCAGCTCGGTGAGTTGGGCGGTCGGGTCCGCGGCGGAGCCGTCGTCCGAACCGCCGGTCCCGCCGGAGGTCGGGCCACCGGATATCAGGCCGCTCTCCAGGCCGCCCAGGTCCGGCAGTCCGAGGTCGGTGCTGATCTTCACGGTGCCGGAGAGCTGCTGCGTGTCCGACGCGGCGATCTTCTCGATGAGTTGCTGGGCCGTGATGTCGGGCAGGTCGGGGTCGCCGGAGTCGGCGAGGGCGGGGACGAGTCCGATCGTCGCCGCCGCGACACCCATCACGGTGACGGGGACGACGTACCGGGCGGCCCTGCGCCGCCTCGTCCCGCGCTCCTCGGTCTCCCCGGCGGCCGTGCTGCCGTCGGATTCGTACGGTGCCATGTGCCCTACCTCCGTCGTCGGCGGCGGCTGTTCGCGACGTCGTGCCGGTCCACCCTGAGCCGCCATTCTCACCCGAATCGGTGAGGAGTGGTTGTTTTCCGCGATGCTCATCTGACCAAATCGGCCACGGGGGCGCGTCAGCCCCGGGGCTCAACTCCGCGTACTGCTGCGGTATGACGCGACCCCGCGGTCAGGGGGGCGTCCCGTAGGGGGCGGCAGACCGACCCACACAGCGAACCGACGGCCGGCGCGGGCGGGCGGACGGCCGGAGCGGGCGAACCGACGGCCGGCGCGGACAGACACTCGGCATGGGCAGGCACCCGGCAGGAGCAGGCGCCCGGCGCGGGCAGATATCCGGAGGTGGTCAGATATCCGGTGGTCGTCAGATATCCGGTGGTGGTCAGCCCGCCCGGTGCACCACCGCGTCGCACAGCTCCACCAGAGCCGTCTTCGCGTCGCATTCCTGGAGCGGGGCCAGGGCCGCGCGGGCCTCCTTCGCGTAGCGCACCGTGTCGCGGCGGGCCTGCTCCAGGGCGGGGTGGGCGCGCAGCAGCCGGAGCGCCTCGGCGTGGCGCGCGTCGTCGGTGAGGTCGGAGGCCAGCAGCTCGCACAGGGCGAGGTCGTCGGGGAGTCCCAGCCGGGCCGCCCGCTCCCGCAGCCGCAGCACGGGCAGCGTGGGGATGCCTTCCCGCAGGTCGGTGCCGGGGGTCTTGCCTGACTCGTGGGAGTCGGAGGCGATGTCGAGCACGTCGTCCGCGAGCTGGAAGGCGACGCCGAGCCGCTCGCCGTACTGGGTGAGGACGTCCACGACCCGCTCGTCCGCCCCGGACATCATCGCGCCGAACCGGCAGGCGACCGCGACGAGCGAGCCCGTCTTGCCGCCGAGCACGTCCAGGTAGTGCTCGACCGGGTCCCGGCCGTCCTGCGGTCCCGCGGTCTCCAGGATCTGTCCGGTGACCAGCCGCTCGAACGCCAGGGCCTGCACGCGGACCGCCTCCGGCCCGAGGTCGGCCAGGATCTGCGAGGCCCGCGCGAAGAGGAAGTCACCGGTGAGGACCGCGACGGAGTTGTCCCAGCGCGCGTTGGCGCTGGGCACGCCGCGCCGCACGTCCGCCTCGTCCATCACGTCGTCGTGGTACAGCGTGGCGAGGTGCGTCAGCTCCACGACGACCGCCGAGGGCACGATGCCGGGGGCGTACGGGTCGCCGAACTGGGCCGAGAGCATCACCAGCAGCGGCCGGAACCTCTTGCCGCCCGCCTTCACCAGGTGCTGGGCGGCCTCGGTGATGAAGGGCACCTCGCTTTTGGTTGCCTCAAGCAACCCTTCCTCGACAGCCGCCATTCCGGCCTGGACATCGGCTTCCAGAGCCTGGTCCCGCACGCTCAGCCCGAACGGCCCGACGACGGTCACGAGGGGTCTCCTGTCTGCTGGTGTCTACCGGCGGTTACACGGCTTGTCGATAGGTCGCTGCCATCACTCAAGTCAGCGTATCCGGTCACGTTTCGATCACCGATAGCGCCCACCGTTACAGGCCGGTCCCTATCGGATCATGAACCGTATGTTTTTGATCAGGTGATATGAGCTGACATTCGGCGACTCGCCGGGGACTCCCTCGGGCGGCCGAGACCCACCGAAGTCCACCACTCCTCCCAACGCCACGCGACCCGGGAACGTCACCCATTCGGCACGCAAACCCCTGTTCCCTCGCCCGAGTGAGTACCGGCCGATCAGCCGACTGACCTATTGGCTCACCTTTGAGACTGATGCCCGATTTACCCTACTTGTTCATGCCCGTGAGTTGACTCACGCCGCCACCCCTTCCCCCGCGTGGCCCCCGAACACCCCCATCCCGTTGCGCCGCAGGCGAGTTGACCGTTCACGATCGAAAAGGATCAAGCACCCCAAATGCCTCAGACCAAGGTCAACAGGCACGTTATGTGAATCCCGCACTTGTTCCGGACATGTGCCGTCGCATACGTTCCCGGCCTGTCGGGAGGACGCCGAATCCTGCCACCACCCGACGCACACACATCCGACTCACTTCACGGCAGGAGCGGGGGACCCAGGTAAGTCGCCGCGCCGGTCACCGACCGGAGCGGCTCGGGGTGAAGCCGCGCTCACTCAAGAGCGCGGCCGGGCACCTCCCCGCCCGAACCCGACAGCTCACCTCGCAGGCGTAGGAGAGGACCCACCATGCCTGCTTTCGGCCTTCGGCGCCCCGCCGTGACCACCCGCCTCACCCGCAAGATCGCCCTCGCCGGCGTCGGTGCCGCCGTACTGGCGCTCCCGGTCGCCGGTGCGACCAGCGCCTCCGCCGCCCCGGCCGCCGACTCCACGACGGCCACCACCACGGCCGCCATGACCGCGGCCAACGGCTACAGCAACAACCTCGACGGCTGGATCCGCCAGTCGCTCGACATCATGGCCGACAAGGGCATCCCGGGCACCTACAACGGGATCTACCGCAACATCATCCGGGAGTCGTCCGGCAACCAGTTCGCGATCAACAACTGGGACATCAACGCCATCAACGGCACCCCGTCCAAGGGCCTGCTCCAGGTGATCAAGCCGACCTTCGACGCCTACCACGTCGAGGGCACCTCCTGGGACCCGTACGACCCGGTCGCCAACATCACCGCGGCCTGCAACTACGCCGCCGACCGGTACGGCTCCATGGACAACGTCTACAGCGCGTACTGATCCCCCGGCCTCCCTGGGGAACCCCTACGGAGCGGGAAAGAGTCGTTCGAGGACGACGGCCACGCCGTCGTCCTCGTTCGACGTCGTGACCTCGTCGGCGACCGCGCGCAGCTCCGGGTGGGCGCCGGCCATGGCGACCCCGCGCGCCGCCCACGCGAACATCGGGATGTCGTTGGGCATGTCGCCGAAGGCGATCGTCCGCCGGGGGCCGAGCCCCAGACGGTCCGCCGCCAGCGCCAGCCCGGTCGCCTTGGTGACGCCGCACGGCTGCAACTCCACCGTCCCCGGCCCCGACATGGTGACCGTCGCGAGCGAACCGACCACCGCGCGGGCCGTCGCCGCCAGCTCGTCGTCGGACAGCACGGGGTGGCGCAGCAGCACCTTGCTGATGGGCGCCGACCACAGGTCGTCGCGGCGCCCGACCCGCACCGCGGGCAGCGTCGGGTGCGGCATCAGATAGCCGGGCTCGATCAGCGTGAGCCCCTCCACCCCGTCCTGGTCGACGGCCGCGTGTACCTGGCCGACCTCCGCCTCGATCTTGCCGAGCGCGGTCTCCGCCAGTTCCCGGTCCAGGGTGACCGACCACAGCAGCCGGTCCGTGCCCGCGTCGTACACCTGCGCGCCCTGTCCGCACACCGCGAGCCCCGTGCTTCCGAGACCCCGCAGCAGCTCCCGTACGCGCGGCGCCGGCCGCCCCGTCACCACCAGGTGGTACGCGCCCGCCCGCGCCACCCGAGCGAGCGCGGCCCGCGACCGCTCGGAGACGGTGTCGTCGCCGCGCAGCAGCGTTCCGTCCAGGTCGGTGGCGACGAGTGCGTAAGCGGTGGGCTCCATGATCAGAGAATACGGACACCGGAGGCCCCCGACTCACCCTCGTACCGCGCGCATACCGCGCGCATACCGCGCGCCCGCCGCACGCGCACCACGGATGTACTGCGGGCGCCGTCCGACACATCTGTCCGAAACCTGTCGCAACACCGGCTAAAGGCGGTTAAAGCGCTGTGCACCAGTTGGCAACAACATGCTCCGCTCTCTACCCTCCGGGCGGCCCCAGGGGTACCTTCCTTCTGTCCAGGGGGACTTGATCGGGGGGTCGGGTTGAGCAGCGGACGCATTCGTGTGCTGAGGCCGGGGGAACTGGGCGAGGGGGACCGGGAGCACTGGCGTGAACTGCGCGCCAAATCGCACGCCCCTCGCAACCCCTTCATGGAGCCGGAGTTCACCGAGGCCGTGGGCCGGGTCCGCCCCGGAGCGCGGGTGGCGGTGGTGTACGAGGGCGACGAGACCGCCGGTTTCCTGCCGTACGAGCGCGGGCCGCTGGGCCAGGGCCGCGCCATCGGGCTCGGTGTCTCGGACTGCCAGGGCGCCGTACTGCGCCAGGGCCCGCCGCCCGACACCCGGCAGCTGCTGCGGGCCTGCTCCCTGTCGAGTTTCGCCTTCGACAACCTGGAGGCGGACCAGCCGCTGTTCACGCCGTACGCCGCCGAGTCGTACGCCTCGCACGTCATCGACGTAGCCGCGGGCTACCCCGCCTACGAGCGGGACCTGCGCACCCGGTCGCCGAAGTTCCTGAAGACGACGCTGGCCAAGGAGCGGCGGCTCGGCCGCCAGGTCGGCGACGTCCGGTTCGTGTTCGACGAGCGCGACCCGGCCGCGCTGCGCACGCTGATGGCGTGGAAGTCGGCGCAGTACCGCAGGACCGGCCGCCGCGACCGCTTCGCCCAGCGGTGGATCACCGGCCTCGTCGACTCGCTCGCCGCGACCCGCACCCCGGAGTGCACCGGCACGCTCTCCGTCCTCTACGCCGGTGGACAGCCCGTCGCCGCGCACTTCGGCCTGCGCTCGTCGACCGTCCTGGCCTGCTGGTTCCCGGCGTACGACATCCAGGTCGCGAAGTACTCGCCAGGGCTCGTGCTGCACCTGCGGATGGCCGAGGCGGCCGCCGCCGAGGGGATCGGCCTGCTCGACATGGGGCGCGGCGCGGCCGAGTACAAGGACTCGCTGAAGACGGGCGAGCTGCCCGTGCACGAAGGGGCGGTGACCCGCCGGGGAGCGGGCGCCGCCCTGTACTGGCTGGGCCGTGAGCCCGCGCGCCGCGCCCAGGGGTTCGTCCGGGGGCGGCCACGGCTGGCCTCGCTCGCGGCCCGGACGCTGAAGGGCGCGGCGCGGCTGCGCAAGGCGTGAGACAGCGGCGGGTGCCGGCCGCCGGTCCGCCCGGCCGCCGGCGCCCCCGCGACGACCGACGCGACGACCGACGCGACGACCGAGGGGGGAGGCGCATGTTCGGGACAGCGCGTGCGCGACAGGAGACGGAACGGGAGATAGCGGAGTTCCTGGGCATCGAGCCGGTGCAGGTGGCCGAGCTGGAGCTGGGGGACGGCGACGGGGGCGAGGAGGTGTCCCTCAGACCCGGGCCGGGCAGCCCGCCCGTGACCCCGGGCGAGGTCTTCGTCCTGGTCCGCCGGGCGGGCCGCCCGGTGGGCACACTGCTCGGCCGGGTGCCGGAGGGCGCCGACCCCGCCGAGGCGCTGGCCGGCCTCGCCCGGGACCTCGTACCACCGCCCTCGTTCTCGCCACCGCGACCGCCCTCGCCCTCGCCACCGCGACCGCCATCGCGCTCGTCTCCGCTGCCGCTGCCGCTGCCGCCGGACGAACGGCCGTCCGGCGCCGGATCGTCCCCGGTGCCGCCCTCCGCGAGCATCGTGGTCGCCACCCGGGAGCGCGCCGGGCAGCTGGCCCGCGCCCTCGACTCGCTGCTCGCCCAGGACCACCCGGACTACGAGGTCGTCGTCGTCGACAACGCGCCGGTGACCGACGAGACCCGGGAGCTGGTCGAACGGAAGTACGGCGAGCGGGTGCGGTACGTGCGCGAGCCGGTGCCCGGACTCGCCGTCGCCCACAACCGCGGACTCACGGCCGTACGCGGCGAGGTGGTCGCCTTCACCGACGACGACGTGGTCGCCGACCCGCGCTGGCTGGCCGAACTGACCACGCCGTTCGCCGCGGACCCGGGGCTCGGCTGCGCCACCGGACTGATCCTGCCCGCGCGGCTGCGCACCCCCGCCCAGGTGCTGCTGGAGAGCCACGGCGGCTTCGCGAAGGGTTTCACCCCGCGGACGTACGACCCGGCCGACCCGCCCGCCGGCGAACCGCTGTTCCCCTTCACCGCGGGCCGCTTCGGCTCGGGCGCGGGCATGGCCTTCCGTACGGCGGTGCTCCGCGGGATCGGCGGCTTCGACCCGGCGACCGGCGCGGGCACCCGCGCCCGCGGCGGCGACGACCTCTACGGCTTCGTCCGCGTCCTCGCCGACGGCCACCGCCTGCACTACACCCCGAGCGCGCTGGTCTGGCACCACCACCGGGAGACCTGGCGGGACCTGGAGACGCAGGCGTTCGGCTACGGCGCGGGGCTCACCGCCTATCTGACGGCGGTCCTCGTCAACCGCCCGGCCCTGCTCCCGGCGTTCCTCTCCCGCCTGCCGGGCGGCCTGGCCCACGCCCGCGCGCTGACCGCCGTACGCGACGCGTCCGGCGACGGGGAGGAGGCGGGGCGCGCGCCCGGCGGGCACGACGACCGGAGCCATCCGTGGCCCCGCCGGCTCTCCCGGCTGCAACGCCGGGGCATGCTGTACGGCCCCCTCGGCTACCTCCGCGCCCGCCGTGCCCTGCGCACGGTACGGCTGGGGTCGCGATGAGCGCCGCGGAGCGGAACGCGCGCGGGGCCGGCGTGGCCGACGGCGACGGGCCGCGCGAGCACGTGCCGGTCTTCCTCTACCACGCGGTGATGGACGATCCGCCCGAGTGGATCGCGGAGTTCACGATGAGCCCGCGGCAGTTCGCCGCGCACCTGGACGCGATCGTCGACAGCGGCCGTACGCCGCTGACGATCGGCGCCCTGGCCGACCACCTCGCCGGGCGGGCACCACTGCCGCCCCGGCCGGTCCTGCTGACCTTCGACGACGGCTTCGCCGATCTCCCCGGCCCGACCGCGCAGGCCGTGGTGGACCGCGGCCTGACCGCCACCGCCTACCTCACCACCGGCGCCATCGCGCCCGGCGGCCGCAGTCTGCTGCCGCCCGCGCCGATGATGACGCTGGACCAGGCGGCCGTACTGGAGGACGCCGGTATGGAGATCGGCAGCCACACCGTCACCCACGCCCAGCTGGACACGCTCTCCACCCGGGCCCTGGGCCACGAACTGAACTCCTCCAAGTCCGTCCTGGAGGACGCCCTCGGCCATCCGGTCGTCCACCTCGCCTATCCGCACGGGTACAACAGCGCCAAGGTGCGGTCCCTCTCGGCGCGGGCCGGTTACGAGACGGCGACCGCCGTGCGGCACGCGCTCAGCTCGGACCGGGACGAGCGCTACCGCATCGCGCGGCTCATCGTCCGCCGCGGCCATACCGTCGCCGACGTCCAGGGCTGGCTCGCGGGCGAGGGCGCGCGGATCGCGCCCTACCGCGACGGCCCGAAGACGGTCGCCTGGCGGTGGTACCGGCGGGGCCGCGCGCTGCTGCGCGGCCCCGAGTTCGCGGGCTGACCCGGTCCCGCCCGGTCCCCTACTTCAGCGGCTGGTTGAAGTAGGGGTCGGCGACCGCCTCGCGCAGGCTGTGCCAGGCCGTGTCGCCGGCCACCGCGAGGTCGCAGTGCGGCCCCGGGTCCCGCCAGTTCCACTGCAACGCGGCCTTGACGCCGTCCAGTTCCTTCACGACCCGGGGCACCTGCGCGTACCAGTCCGCCTGCCGCTCCGGCCGGCCGGGATCGTCCGCGCTGCCGAACTCGGACAGCATCAGCGGCTTGTCGTCGGCTATGTGGGCGCGTATCCAGTCGTGCGTGGCGTGCTGGGTCTGCGCGAAGCTCAGCCAGTCCGCCTTGTGGCAGCGGTAGTAGTTGTACTGGTTGTAGCCGATCCAGTCGACGTAGCCGTCACCCGGGTAGAGCCGCTCGAACAGGTCGGCGTGGTTGAGGTAGCCGGTGATGACCCACGTCCACACCACGTTGTCGACACCCAGGTCACGGAAGCGGTCGTGGATGTGCCGGTAGGCGCGGACGTACTCCTCGGGGCTGCCGCTGGCCGGGGTGCGGGTGTCCATCTCCAGGTCGAAGGAGAGGAACACCTTCTTGCCCGTGCGCTCCCCGTACTCCTTGATCCGCCGCGCCTGGACGTCGATCACGGAGTCGTCCAGGTCGCCGTCGGCTATCTGCTTCCAGGTCGGCTGCTGCTCCTTCGTGCCGCCCCACCACTTGCTCTCCCAGGAGAGCAGCAGCATCCGGGTCTCGCCGACGCGCTGCTCCTGCTCGGTCAGCAACTGGCCTTCCAGCCGGCTGTCCGTGACCGCGGACATGTCGTGGTACGTGTACACGATGTCGAGTTTGCGGCCGACGTTCTCCTCGTAGGCGTGGACCTTCTCGGCCAGGTCGCTCTTGTCGTGCTGCACGAACGCGCCGAACCAGGCGCCGCACGGCGGTTCGAGCAGCTCGGTCGGGCGGCACTCCTCGCCCTGGCCGGACGGCCGCGTACCGCCCTCGTCCGCCGGGCCCGAGGTGTCCCGCAGGACGAGCACCGCGAGCAGCAGGACGAGGGCGACCGTGGCGGAGGTGAGCACCGTACGGCGCCTGCCGCGCCCACCGGAGCGCCAGAAGGGACGGTGGGGGCGGTACGGGCGGGGCACTTTCACGGAGCGGAACCCTTCCGTAGCGGCGACGCGCGCAGGCGCGGGCAGAACGCGGCGAGCGTCGTGAGCAGGGTGAGGATCAGCAGGACGCGCTCACCGCTGAAGGTGTGCGTGGCGATCAGTACCGTGGCGACGAGCATCACGGCACAGACGCTCAGCAGCACCGCCAACATCACCCGTTCCATCAGGTCGGACTGGCGCTCGAAGGCGGCGTCCCGGCGGTCGACGGGACCCTCTGCGGGACGCGAGCGCAGCGCCGGGCCGCAGATCCGGATCAGGGCCGCGCCCGGTCCGGCGGCGAGGAACACCGCGACGGCCGCCCCGCGCGGCGGTGACCCGCCGGGCAGGGCGAGCGCGGCGAGGGCCAGCCAGCCGCCGAACGCCGGCAGCATCCGGATCACGAGATCCTGCGGTGTCATCGGCCCGCCTCCCCCGGTTCCTCCGGTTCCGCCGGGTCTACCGGTTCTCCCGATCCTCCCGATCCCTCCGATCCCTCCGATCCCTCCGGTTCGAGGACGTAGAGCGTTCCCGCGCTGTTCTCCGCCACCAGCCGGAACCGCGGTGACGCGGCCACCGAGCGGCTGATGCGCTCCAGTTGCGCCCCGGCGAGCTGACCGTCCATCTCCGAGTTGGCCACCTGCCCCTGGGTGAGCAGGAGATAGGCCCGCGCGGGCGCTTCGACGGCGCTCATGTCCCGGGCGAGGGTGGCGGCCGGGCTGCGCAGGATGCGCTCGACGTGCGTACGGCCGTCGTCGAGGAACCAGTAGTGGTCGACGCTCCAGTACGAGTCGTACGCGAGCGGGTAGTTGCGGTTGGCGGCGACGACGAGCGACCCCTGCGGCGCCTGGTCGAAGAGCTGCCGTACCAGGGCGACCTCCTCTGGCGGGAAGTAGTTGATCCGGTCCTTGCCGGAGTACGCCGGTACGAAGGCGAGCGTCCCGGCGAGCAGCGCGAGCAGCGGCGCCCACACGCCCCAGCGGAGGTCGGGCAGCACGGACCGGCGCCGGGGCGCGGGCGCCCCGCCTCTCCGTCCGGCCGCCTCCTGCGCGGCGAGGTCGGCGGCCAGGGTGCGCACCTTCGGCAGCAGCGCGGCACCGGCGAAGAAGGCCGCTCCGGGCAGCATGAACATCAGCACTCGGAAGATCATTTCGCTGCCGTAGCTGCTGGCCACGAACATCGGCAGCGGGGCCGCGGCGATCAGCAGCAGCGGCAGCGCGCGGTACCGCAGCACCGGCTGGCGCAGCACGCCGAGCGCCGCCAGCAGCAGGACGGAGCCCGACAGCAGCCGCGCCGCCCAGGAGGTCGCGAGCGCCCCGGTGCCGGTCGGGGTGGCCTCGTACCCGGTCTCGACGTTGGCCCCCACGTCGCCGATGGAACTGATCATGTCGGGCATCGCCGCCGACAGGAAGGGCAGCGCCGCGGTCAGGCACCAGGCCAGGAAGATGACGACCGTGGTGACCGCCGGCACCCAGTCGCGGTAGCGGCGGGCCAGACACAGGGCCACCAGCGAGACGACCAGCATGCCGGGCGTCAGCTGGTGCGAGACGACGATGGCCGTGACCAGCACGGTCAGCAGCACCGTCCAGACGGCCGGCCGCTGCCGCCCGCGCCGCCCACGGGACCCGCCGTACCGGCGCAGCACGACGGCCAGCACGCCCACGTGCAGCGCGAAGGCGACGGACTGCGGCGAGAAGTAGTCCTGGCCGACCCAGTTGGCGACGTAGAAGAGCCAGACGGAGGTCCAGATCAGCCGCCGGTCGGTGGTGAACGTACGGTAGATCAACAGCAGCGGGAGCAGCAGCATCAGGCTGGAGACCAGGGGCCACCACGCCATGTACATCGCGGTGTTGTCCACGCCGAGCAGTCGCACCAGGGCGGCCTGCGCGGCGAAGAAGCCGGGCCACTGGTCGTAGACGGACATGTCCCCCAGCTCGGCCTCGGTCAGGAGTCCGCCGTGGGTCAGCAGGTGGTCGACGACGGCGTCGTGCTTCCACGCCCACGCGTACAGCGGCGTCGGGTAGACCAACGCCTGGGTGGCCCGCTCCATCAGCAGCAGCCCGACGACGTACGCCAGCGACCACCCCTGCCGGCGCCGCGGATCGCGGACCGTGAACCAGAACCCGCCGGTGAGCACCACGAGCCCCGCCCAGAAGGTCGGGTGCAACGCGCTGACCAGTCCGAAGTCGTCGAGGTGCGACACGTCCGTGTGGACGATCGCGTAGGTCCACAGCGCGAGCGCCGCGAGCAGCGGCAGGGCGGGCCAGGCACCGGCCCCGGCACCGCGGCGCCAGGCCCAGACGGGCGAGAGATCGGACAGATCGGTCACGGGATCGGCGGGTTCGACGGTTGCGGTGGATGTGACGGGTGCGATGGATTTGGCGGGTGCGGCGGCGTTGGCCGCTGCGGCGGCGTTGGCCGTGGGGCGCCTCGGGCGCTCCGGCCGCCCCTGTCGTCCGGGGCCCGGCGGTCGTGCGGAGGCGTCCTCGGAGGTGCGGGCCGCCGGCGCCGGGGAGCCGGACGGGGTGGGGGCGGTGGACGGGCCGGGCGAGCCGGGATCGGAGGGCGGGGCTGGGGTCGGGGCGGGGGCGGAGGCCGACCCGTCCGGTGCCGGCTGCGACCTCGGCGTCGACCTCGACACCGACCTCGACCTCGGCGTCGGCGTCGGCGTCGGCGTCGGCTCTGACATCGGCGTCGGCGTCGGTGTCGACTCCGGTGTCGCTTCCTCCGACGGCTGCTCCGCGTCCGGAGTCCTCCGCGCGCCGGACGAGGTCGAGTCGTCCGGGGACGACCCGTCCGGAACGTCCGGCCCCGGCTCGGGTGCGGATCTCTCCCGTGGAGTGGTTGGCGGACGCACGACGTTCCCCCCTGGCGGTTCGGCTCTGTGCTCGATCAGTCCCTGGTTCTGTCGTTCGGTCTGGTGCGGTGCGGGGGCTCGGACGTCGGTGCCGGTCGGCGCCGTGATCGACGCAGTGACAGGAGCAGGACGAGCAGCGCCAGCAGCAGGAGAAGGGGCGGCGCGACCGGCGCGAGCGCCTGCCGCCACACCCAGCCGCCCACCGCGGCGAGATACAGAACCCCCCAGCGTCCCGGCCACGGCAACCGGTCGCCCGCGTGCGCGAGCAGCAGCCACAACGGCACGAGACACAGCAGTAGCAGTACGGGCGGCACCCAGCGCAGCAGCGGGTCGGGCCCGTCGAGCCCCGACGCCGCCGCGAGGATTCCAGCCGTCTTGGTGTAGAACGTCCCGTCCACCGGCTGTGGTTCCCGTCCGAGCGCCACGGGTGCCGCGTACAGCGCGATCATCGCGGAGCCCAGCGCGACACCGGGCAGCCGCGGGTCGCACCGCTCGTACAGGGTCACCGAGGCCACGAACACGACCAGCAGCACCCCGCCCGCGACGAGCGCGGTGAGCGGCAGTCCTTCCAGCAGTTCACGGCCGGTCAGTGCCGCCCGGTCGGCCCCGTCCAGCCAGGGCAGTCCGCGCAGCGCGACCCAGTAGCCGACCGTGGCGAGGACGAGGGACGCCCACAGCCCGTACCACAGCGGTCGGCGGCGAATCGCGTCGACGACCGCCACGAAGGAGGCCGGAGTGGCTCCGCCCCTCCCGGTGAACCCGCCCCTCCCGGTGAACCCGGCCCACCCGGTCAACCCGGTCCACCCGGCGGACCAGGCCGACCCGGCGCCCTGGGACCCCTGCGCGGCCAACGCGTCAGCCTCGGTCTCCCCCTGCTCCTGCCGCCCCTGCCCCTCCCCCGCGGACGCACCGGCACCAGCACCAGCACCAGCACCGGCCGGTCCGCTCCCGCTCCCCTCGCCCGGCCGGACGATCACCGCGAGCGGGTCCGCCTCCAGTGCCTCCCGCTCGTAACCGGGCCGTCCGATGAACAGCGTGACGGTGTCCTCGCGCCCCTCGCCCTTCTCGCCGTCGGCGGGGTCGTGCTCGTAGGCGGCCCGGCGGGCCCAGTTCGTGCCGTACCCGGCGGTGGCGTTCAACCGCGCCCAGCGGGTGCCGTAGGCGGTGGCGCCGGCGCCCTGTCCCCGGTCGCCGCCCGGCGTGGTCCCGCCGCCGGCCCCGGCGATGCCCGGCGCACGCGCGGAACCGTCGCCTCCGCGCAGCGCCCCGCGGAGCCCCGGCACGCACCCGACGGCGACCACCGTCATGCCCAGCAGCACCGCCCAGCCCGCGCCCGCGATCCCGGCCGGGGTGAAGAACAGCATCGCGCTGCCCAGCACCAGCACGCACATCGCGCCCTGCACCGCGGCGAGCACGCCGGTGCGGCCCTGCACGCGCAGTACCCCGATGTACAGCTCCACCACGATGCGCGGCAACGCGCCGAGGGCGAGCAGCCGCAGCACCGTGGAGCCGTGCTCGGCGTAGTCGTCGTCGAACGGGGCGAGTATCTGCGGCGCGAACGCCACCAGGAACGCCACCACCGGCACCAGCAGCAGCGTCATCCGCCGCAGCGCCCCGCGGACGCCGTCGGCGAGGCGGCGCGGATCGTGCGAGGCGTGCGCGGTGAGCGAGGAGGCCATGTTGATGGCCATGAACTCCATGGTGCCGCCGACGGTGTAGGCCACGTAGAAGTAGCCGTTCTCCGCGGCGGTGAAGCGCACGGCGACCATCACCGGCAACAGGTTGATCATGGCCAGGCTGAACAGCGCGCCCAGCGAGTCGCCCGCCAGGAACCGCCCCATGTCCCGGTAGGCGGGTGGCTCCTGGTCACGGTCGGCGGCGGCCTGCCGGGGGATCAGTCTGCGGAAGATCAACCAGCCGAGCGGCACGGTGGAGAACACGATCGCCACCGCCCAGGAGACGAAGATGCCGAGCACCGGCAGCGCGGTGGCGAAGACGGCGAGCAGGATCAGCTTCCCGACCGAGAAGACGGCGTTGCCGGCCGGCACCCACTCGGCCTTGCGCAGCCCGGTCAGCACCCCGTCCTGCAAAGTGAGCAGCGCCCAGGCCACGCACGCCGCGACGAACAGCGTCCCCGCCACCGGCGTCCCCAGCGGGGCGTACGAGTCGCCCCACCGGTCGAGGGTGAGCAGGAAGATGCCGGCCGCCAGCGCGACGATCACCGAACTCGCCGCGTAGGTGCGCCCGACCAGGGCCCCCGTCGCCCGTCCGGCACGCGGCACGAAGCGGACGACGGCGCCGATCATCGTCGTCGCCGTGATGCTGGCGAGCAGCCGCATCGCCGCGATGGCGGCGGAGCCCTGGCCGACGGCCTCCTCGGTGTAGTAGCGCGCGGACACCAGCCAGAAGCCCAGCCCGAGAACGGCCGAGACGCCGGTGCTGAGCATGAGGAAGTAGGCGTTCTTGAACAGCGAGTCGCCGCCGTGCGCCCCGTCATCCGCCCGGCGGCCGCCGTCCGCGCGCGCCTCGGCCGTCTCCTGCACCCGCGTCTCAGCCACGGGACGGACCCGGCCCTTCCGGTAACGGACCCGGCCGTCTCAATCCCCCGGGCAACCGGTCCCCGGACGGCGGTTTCTCAGACAGCGGGTCCTCAGACAGCGGATCCTCAGACAGCGGGTCCTCACGCGACAGGCCCTCCGGCAGCAAGTCCTCCGGCAGCAGGCCCTCGGGCAGCAGGTCCTCCGGCACCTCGGCCGGCCGGACCCCGGACTCCTCCAGGGCCGCGATGACCTCCCGCGCGCGCAGCGGATCGACGGGCAGCGCGTGCCGTGCGAACCAGCGCGCTCCCTCCGGAGCGGGTGACACGTCCGTGAACCGCGCGCCGGCGTAGTCGTCCAGGGGCGGGTCGTAGAGATAGCCGACGATGATGCCCCTGCGGGCCAGGGCGGCGGCCGCCGCGTCCCGGTCCGCCACCAGCAGCGGCACCCGGAACAACGGCTGGACCGCACCGGCCCGCTCCCCCGCCGCCGCTGCTGCCGTCCGGCCCGCGGCGGCCCAGCCCGTGGCCAGCAGCAGTTCCGTCCCCGCGCGGCACGCGGCCAGCACTTCGTCGAGCCGGTCGAGCTTGCGGGCGACACGGCCGAGCCGGAACCGGCCGGATCTCAGCCGGTAGTCGTGCATGTCCACCCGGACCCACGGGTCGTGCGCGTCCAGGTCCGGTGCGGCGGCGACCGCGCGGGCCAGTTCCTCGGGGTGCAGCGGCATCCGGATCTCCTCGCGCTCGGCCTGGCCGAGCCTCCGCAGCACCGCCCAGGCGGCCCGCCGCAGCCTCAGCGCACGAACGGCCGTCTCGGCGTACGGCCTTACCGCGTACGCCAGTTCGGCCGTGGTCCTGCGTGGTACCAGCAGTTCCTCGCAGGCTTTCTCCAGCACGTCCCGCGCGCCCGGGTCGGCGACGGCCAGGATTCCGCCCGCGTGCGCCCCGACGTGCTTGGACAGGCTGAAAACGGAGGCGTCGCCCCAGGCCCCGACCGGACGGCCGCCCACCTCGCTGCCGATGGCGTGCGCCCCGTCCTCGAAGAGCGGGATGCCCAGTTCGTCGCAGCGCGCCCGCAGCTCGGGGGCCGGGTCGGGGTTCCCGTACAGGTTGGTCGTCAGTACGGCCGACAGCGAACCCCACACCTCGTCGGGCACGGCGGCCACGTCGATGGACGCGTCCCACGCCTTCAACGGCGCCTGCACCGGGCGCAGTCCGGCCGCCAGCACGACGAAGAAGATGACGTCGTCGTTGACCGGCGACATCAGCACCCGGCCGCCCGGCGGGCACCAGTGCCGCAGGGCCGCGAACAGGCCGAAGCGGCATGACGGTACGTACACGCATTCCCGGCCGAGTCGGTCGCGCATGGTCTCCGCCGGCCGTCCCGGCCGCGCGCGCAACCACACCGAACCCGGACCGGCCTCCCCAATGGCCATCCGCTCCCCCTGGCGTGCCCCTGGAACGCCCCCTCCCCGAGGCCTTCCGGCACCCGCCCAGAGTCTCCCCGTTCGCACCGCTCCGTCAAGATTGCGGGTCGGCCTGTGGACAACTTCGCGCACACAAGCGGAAGCGGAGCGCGACCGTCGGCGCCGCGCGCCGTGTTCTGCCCGCACGCCCCCCGACCGCCGTACCGTGTGGCCAGACCACGGAACTCGTGGCACAGGCGGTGCACCGCACGCACCCGGCGAGAACGAAAGCGAGGCAGCACCGATGCCCCCCTTCGACGTTCCCGAAGGCCACCCCTTCGGCCCGCACAACCTCCCGTACGGCGTGTTCTCGACCCCCGGCGAGCAGGAACGGACCGTGGGAGTCCGGCTGGGCGACCACGTCCTCGACGCCGGCGCGGCGGCCCGTGCCCTCGGCTCGCCGTACGCCGGCCTCCTCGCCCGGCCGACCCTCAACCCGCTGCTGGCGGCCGGCCGCACCACCTGGTCGGACGTGCGGCGCGCGCTGACGGCCTGGGTGACGGTCCCCGCGCACCGCGAGACCCTCGAACCGCTCCTCCGCCCCCTGGAATCGGTCACCCTCCACCTCCCCTTCGAGGTCGCCGACTACGTCGACTTCTACGCCTCCGAGAACCACGCCCGGAACGTCGGCCGCATCTTCCGCCCCGACGCCGCCGACTCCCTCACCCCCAACTGGAAACACCTCCCCATCGGCTACCACGGCCGCTCCGGCACCGTCGTGGTGTCGGGCACGGACGTCGTACGCCCCGCCGGCCAGCGCAAGTCGCCCACCGAGCCCGAGCCCGTCTTCGGGCCGTCCGTGCGCCTGGACATCGAGGCCGAGGTCGGCTTCGTCGTCGGGACGCCGAGCGAGCAGGGCAGGCCGGTGCCGCTCGGCGACTGGCGCGAGCACGTGTTCGGGCTGTGCCTCCTCAACGACTGGTCCGCGCGGGACATCCAGGCCTGGGAGTACGTCCCCCTCGGCCCGTTCCTCGGCAAGTCCTTCGCCACGTCCGTCTCCGCCTGGATCACCCCGCTCGACGCGCTGGAGGAGTCACGGACCGCCCCGCCGGAGCGGACCCACCGGCTCCTGCCGTACCTGGACGACACGGACGAGGAACCGTGCGGCTACGACCTGCGGATCACCGTCGCCGTCAACGGCCACACCGTCTCCGAACCCCCCTTCGCCACCATGTACTGGACGGCCGCCCAGCAGTTGGCCCATCTGACCGTCAACGGCGCCTCCCTGCGCACCGGCGACCTCTACGCCTCGGGCACCGTCAGCGGCCCCGCCGAGAGCCAGCGCGGCTCCCTCCTCGAACTCACCTGGAACGGCCGCGACCCCCTCGAACTCCCCGACGGCAAGCGGACCTTCCTGGAGGACGGCGACGTGGTCACCCTCTCGGCGTGGGCCCCCGGCCCGAACGGCACCCGGGTCGGCCTGGGCGACGTGACGGGCCGCGTACTGCCGGCCCACCCGCCCCGCTGACCGGACCGGGGCGGCGTGCGCGCGGGACGCCCCGGCAGGGGGCCGCGCGGCGGGCACTCGGCACCCCCGCAGGGGCCGCGCGGCCCTTGCGCGCCGCCCAGATGTGGTCCGCGCAATGGTCCGGGACACCTGACGCACGCGCCCCGCCCCGTCATACTGGCGGCGGACGGCGAGGTGCCCCGCGATCTTCCGGGCTCACGCCTCCGCGTCGCCGCACGATCCCGAGCCGAGCCGCCCTTCCGACCAGGATCCGGAGCCCATGGCATGACCATCAGCCTCATCCTGCTGAGCGTCGTCGCCCTGACCGCCGCCGTGCCGGTCCCCCGCACCCTGACCCGGGCCGCCTGGCCGGAACGCGACCCGGTGGTGGCGCTGTGGGTGTGGCAGTGCCTGGTCGCCACCGTCCTGCTGTGCTGTCTGACGGCACTGGCCCTGGGCGCCGCCGCCGTCTTCGGCACGGTCCGCGCCCAACTCTTCGCCCCGGCGCCGCCCGGCGTGGCCGAGGCGTACGACCTCTCGGCCGGGCCGCTCTGGACGGCCGCCCTCACCGTGCTGCTGGCCTGCGGGGCCGCCTGGACGACGGCCATGCTCGCCCGCGAGCTGGTGGAGGCGCGCCGTCGCCGCGCCCGGTCCCGCTCGCACCTGCGCGAACGCGCGCCCGACCTGCCCGCCGGCCTGCCCACCGCGCGGGGCCCCCTGCTGGTGCTGGAGGACGAGTACCCGGATGCCTGGTGGATGCCCGGCAGCCCGCCCCAACTGATCGTCACCACCGGGGCCCTGCGGCGTCTCACCGACCACCAGGTCGACGCGGTCCTCACCCACGAGCGCGGCCACGCCCGCGCCCACCACGACTGGCTGCTGCACCTGTCCACCGCTCTGGCCACCGGCTTCCCCCGTGTTCCGCTCTTCGCCCACTTCTGCGAGCAGACCCACCGCCTGGTGGAGCTCGCCGCCGACGACACCGCCTCCCGGCGCTGCGGTCACCTGACCACGGCCCTCGCGCTCATCGAGCTGAACCAGCACCGGGGCGTCCTGTCCTGCGCTTCCAGCCACCGCCTCCTCGGCGAACGCGTCGACCGCCTCCTGGAGCCGCAGCCCCGCCTGGGCCGGCGCCACCGCGCCATGACGACGGCGACGGCCGCGCTGGTCCCCCTCGTGCCGCTGCTGATCACCTTTGCCCCGGGGCTGACGGCCCTGTCCTGAGCCCGAGCCGTCCCGCGCGGTCCGCTACAGCCAGTCGTCGGGCTCGGGCTCCGGCTCGTCGTCGGGCCAGTCGTCGAAGCCGGAACCGGCGGAGCCGCGATCCGCGGCCGCCGCACCCCCGGCCGCCGCACCGGTCGACGCGTCCCCGGCCGACGCGTCCCCGGCAGAGGACGCTGCCGGGCCGCCCTGCGCGGCCAGTACCTCCAGCACGCCGTCCCCGTAGGTCGCCAGCTTCTTCTCGCCCACGCCGCTGATGCCTCCGAGCTGCCCGATCGAGGTGGGCCACACCGTGGCGATCTCCCGGAGCGTCGCGTCGTGGAAGATGACGTACGCCGGGACGCCGTTCTCCCGGGCCTGCTCCGCGCGCCAGGAACGCAGGGCCTCGAAGGCCGGCTGGAGCGCCTCGGGCAGCTCCGCCGCCGCGGCCTTGGCCTTGCGCTCGCCCCGTCCCCCACCGGACGCCCGCGCCGTCACCGGCTTCTTCGGCTCCTTGCGCAGCGGCACCTCCCGGCCGCCGCGCAGCACCTCCGCGCTGGCGTCGGTCAGGACGAGCGTGCCGTACTCGCCCTCGACGGCGAGCAGTCCCTGGGCCAGCAACTGGCGGACGACGCCCCGCCACTCGCCCTCGGCCAGCTCCTCACCGATGCCGAACACCGACAGCTGATCGTGGTCGAACTGGATGACCTTGGCCGTGCGCTTGCCCAGCAGGATGTCGACGATCTGCCCGGCACCGAACTTCTGTCCCCGCTCCCGCTTCAGCCGCACCACCGTCGACAGGGCCTTCTGCGCCGCCACCGTGCCGTTCCACGTCTCCGGCGGGGTGAGGCAGGTGTCGCAGTTGCCGCAGCCCGTCGCGCCCGGGTCCTGTCCGAAGTAGGCGAGGAGCTGGCCGCGCCGGCACTGCGCGGTCTCGCAGAGCGCGAGCATCGCGTCCAGGTGGGACTGGGCCCGCCGCCGGAACGCCTCGTCGCCCTCGCCGGACTGGATCAGCTTGCGCTGCTGCACGACGTCGTTGAGGCCGTACGCCATCCAGGCCGTCGACGGCATCCCGTCGCGCCCCGCGCGGCCCGTCTCCTGGTAGTAGCCCTCGACCGACTTGGGCAGGTCGAGGTGGGCGACGAACCGCACGTCCGGCTTGTCGATGCCCATGCCGAAGGCGATCGTCGCCACGACCACCAGGCCGTCCTCGCGCAGGAACCGCGACTGGTGCGCCGCCCTCGTGCCCGCGTCCAGACCCGCGTGGTACGGCACCGCCTCGACGCCGTTACGGGAGAGGAACTCGGCCGTCTTCTCCACGGAGTTCCGGGAGAGGCAGTAGACGATGCCCGCGTCGCCCGGGTGCTCCTCGCGCAGGAAGCTCAGCAGCTGCTTCTTGGGCTCGGTCTTCGGCACGATCCGGTACTGGATGTTGGGCCGGTCGAAACTGGCCACGAAGTGCCGGGCCGTCGGCATGTTCAGCCGCTCGGTGATCTCCTGGTGGGTCGCGTGGGTGGCCGTCGCCGTGAGCGCGATCCGCGGCACGTCCGGCCAGCGCTCGCCGAGCAGGGACAGCGAGAGGTAGTCCGGCCGGAAGTCGTGCCCCCACTGCGAGACGCAGTGCGCCTCGTCGATGGCGAAGACCGCGATCTTGCCCCGCGAGAGCAGGTCGAGCGTGCTCTCCAGCCGCAGCCGCTCGGGCGCCAGGTAGAGCAGGTCCAGCTCGCCGGCGAGGAACTCGGCCTCGACCGTGCGCCGCTCGTCGAAGTCCTGCGTGCTGTTCATGAACCCGGCGCGCACACCGAGCGCCCGCAGCGCCTGGACCTGGTCGTGCATGAGCGCGATGAGCGGCGAGACCACTATGCCCGTACCGGGCCTGACCAGGGAGGGAATCTGGTAGCACAGCGACTTGCCGCCGCCGGTCGGCATGAGGACGACGGCGTCGCCGCCCGCCGCCACATGCTCGATCACCGCTTCCTGCTCGCCGCGGAAGGCGTCGTACCCGAAGACCCGGTGCAGCGTGGCCAGCGCCTCGCTGTCCGTGGACCCCGTCTCTGTCATCTCGCCGATCACGCTCGTCCCGCCCATCGTCCTGTCCCCCGTACGTCCTGCCCGTCTGCCCGGTCCGTCCTGTCCCGACCGATGCCTCCACGATAGGGGTCCGCACCGACAGCCCCCGGAGTTATCCACAGGCTCGTGACGGGACTCTCGCGGCCGGGTCCGGAGAACGGCCGTCGGCCCGGCACCGCGAAGGGTGCCGGGCCGACGGCCGCACAAGGGACGGAGAGGTGTCGCGTCAGCGCACGAACGTCCCCGCCTGTCCCGCCAGGTCCAGGAAGTACTGCGGCGCCACGCCCAGCACCACGGTGACCGCCACGCCCACGCCGATCGCCGTCATGGTCAGCGGCGACGGCACGGCGACCGTCGGGCCCTCCGGCCGGGGATCGCTGAAGAACATGAGCACGATCACGCGGATGTAGAAGAACGCCGCGATCGCCGAGGAGATCACACCGATCACGACCAGCGGCGCCGCGCCGCCTTCCGCCGCCGCCTTGAACACGGCGAACTTCCCCGCGAACCCGGAGGTCAGCGGGATACCGGCGAAGGCCAGCAGGAACACCGCGAAGACCGCCGCCACCAGCGGCGACCTGCGGCCGAGCCCGGCCCACTTCGACAGGTGCGTCGCCTCGCCGCCCGGGTCCCGCACCAGCGTCACCACGGCGAACGCGCCGATCGTGACGAAGGAGTACGCGGCCAGGTAGAAGAGGACGGAGGAGACGCCGTCCGGCGTGGTCGCGATGACGCCCGCGAGGATGAAGCCCGCGTGCGCGATCGAGGAGTACGCCAGCAGCCGCTTGATGTCGGTCTGCGTGATCGCGACGATCGCACCGCCCAGCATGGTGACGATCGCCACGCCCCACATCACCGGCCGCCAGTCCCAGCGCAGCCCCGGCAGGACGACGTAGAGGATGCGCAGCAGCGCGCCGAAGGCCGCCACCTTGGTGGCCGCCGCCATGAACCCGGTGACCGGTGTCGGCGCGCCCTGGTAGACGTCCGGCGTCCACATGTGGAACGGCACGGCGCCCACCTTGAACAGCAGGCCCATGACGATCAGCGCGGCGCCGACGAGGAGCAGCGCGTCGTTGCCCATGGTGTCGGCGAGCGCCGGGGTGACCTCGGTGATCGACCCGTCGACGACCTTCGCGATCGCGCCGTAGGACATCGAGCCCGCGTAGCCGTAGAGCAGGGCGATGCCGAACAGGGTGAAGGCGGAGGCGAACGCGCCGAGCAGGAAGTACTTGACCGCCGCTTCCTGCGACATCAGCCGCTTGCGGCGGGCCAGCGCGCACAGCAGGTACAGCGGGAGTGAGAAGACCTCCAGCGCCACGAAGAGCGTCAGCAGGTCGTTGGCCGCGGGGAAGACCAACATGCCGGCGATCGCGAACAGCAGCAGCGGGAACACCTCGGTGGTGGCGAATCCCGCCTTCACCGCCTTCTGCTCGCTGTCGCTGCCCGGCACGGACGCGGCCTGCGCGGCGAAGGAGTCCACGCGGTTGCCGTGCGCCGCCGGGTCGAGCCGCCGTTCGGCGAAGGTGAAGAGGCCGACCAGGCCCGCCAGCAGGATCGTGCCCTGGAGGAAGAGCGCCGGTCCGTCGACGGCGATGGCGCCCATCGCGGCGATGTGCGCCTTGGTCGTGCCGTAGCCGCCCGCCGCGAGCGCGACGACCGCGGCGAAGGCGGCGACGAGCGCGACGGCGGAGACGAACAACTGCGCGTAATACCGCGACCTGCGCGGCACGAACGCCTCGACGAGGATGCCGACGATCGCCGCTCCGACGACGATCAGGGTGGGCGACAGCTGCCCGTACTCGATCTTCGGCGCGTCGATCTTGGTGATCGGATCGGCCGCCGTTGTCCACAGGCTGTGGACGGCTGATGCGCTCACTTGGCCGCCTCCACCTCGGGCTGGGGGTCCTTCTTATGGACGTCGGACATGGTCTGCTCGACCGCCGGGTCGATGATGTCCGCCACGGGCTTCGGGTAGACGCCCAGGAAGATCAGCAGGACGACCAGCGGCGCCACGACCAGTACCTCGCGCACGCGCAGGTCCGGCATGGTGGCGACCTCCGGCTTCACGGGGCCGGTCATCGTGCGCTGGTAGAGGACGAGGGTGTACAGCGCGGCCAGGACGATGCCGAACGTCGCGATGATGCCGATCACCGGATAGCGCGTGAACGTGCCGACCAGGACCAGGAACTCACTGACGAACGGCGCGAGCCCCGGCAGCGACAGGGTCGCCAGGCTGCCGATCAGGAAGGTGCCCGCGAGCACCGGGGCGACCTTCTGCACCCCGCCGTAGTCGGCGATGAGCCGCGAGCCGCGCCGCGAGATCAGGAATCCGGCCACCAGCATCAGCGCGGCGGTCGAGATGCCGTGGTTGACCATGTAGAGCGTGGCACCGGACTGGCCCTGGCTCGTCATCGCGAAGATGCCCATGACGATGAAGCCGAAGTGGGAGATCGACGCGTACGCCACCAGCCGCTTGATGTCGCGCTGGCCGACCGCGAGCAGCGCCCCGTAGACGATGCTGATCAGCGCCAGGACGAGGATGACGGGCGTCGCCCACTTGCTGGCCTCCGGGAAGAGCTGGAGGCAGAAGCGGAGCATCGCGAACGTGCCCACCTTGTCGACGACCGCCGTGATCAGCACGGCGACCGGGGCGGTGGACTCCTGCATGGCGTTGGGCAGCCAGGTGTGCAGCGGCCACAGTGGCGCCTTCACCGCGAAGGCGAAGAAGAAACCCAGGAACAGCCAGCGTTCGGTGTCGGTCGCCATGACGAGCGAGCCGTCGGCGCGCGCCTGGGCGATCTCCTGGAGCGAGAAGTTCCCGGCGACGACGTACAGGCCGATCACCGCGGCCAGCATGATCAGACCGCCGGCCAGGTTGTAGAGGAGGAACTTCACCGCCGCGTACGACCGCTGCGTCGCCGCCGTCTTCTCGCCGTGCTCGTGGGCCCGGTCGCCGAAGCCGCCGATGAGGAAGTACATCGGGATGAGCATGGCTTCGAAGAAGATGTAGAAGAGGAAGACGTCGGTGGCCTCGAAGGAGATGATCACCATCGCCTCGACGGCCAGGATCAGGGCGAAGAAGCCCTGCGTCGGCCGCCACCGGCTGCTGCCGGTCTCCAGCGGGTCGGCGTCGTTCCACCCGGCGAGCACGATGAACGGGATGAGCAGGGCGGTCAGCGCGATCAGTGCCACCGCGATGCCGTCGACGCCCAGTTCGTAGCGGACGCCGAAGTCGGCGATCCAGGAGTGTCGCTCGGTGAGCTGGAAACGGCCGTCCTCCGGGTCGGCGTTCGGATCGAAGCGGACCAGGATGACGACCGCGAGCGCGAGCGTGGCCAGCGAGAACAGCAGCGCGAGCCATTTGGCCGCGGTGCGCTTCGCGGCCGGCACGGCGGCCGTCGCGATCGCCCCGACGGCCGGCAGTACCGCCGTCGCTGTCAGCAGGGGAAAGGACATCGGTATCAGACCGCCCTCATCAGCAGGGTCGCGGCGACGAGGACCGCCGCACCGCCGAACATCGAGACCGCGTAACTGCGCGCGAAGCCGTTCTGCACCTTGCGCATCCGCCCGGACAGCCCGCCGACGGAGGCCGCCGTGCCGTTGACGACGCCGTCGACCAGGGTGTGGTCGACGTAGACCAGGGAGCGGGTGAGGTGCTCGCCGCCGCGGACCAGGACGACGTGGTTGAAGTCGTCCTGGAGCAGGTCGCGCCGGGCGGCCCGGGTGAGCAGCGACCCGCGCGGGGCGACGGCCGGGACGGGACGGCGGCCGTACTGCGCCCAGGCGAGGGCGACGCCGATCACCATCACGGCGACCGTGGAGAGCGTGACCGTCAGGGCGCCGATCGGCGGGTGGCCGTGTTCGTGCGCGGTGATCGGCTCCAGCCAGTGCAGGAACCGGTCGCCGAGGCTGAAGAACGCGCCGCCCGCGACCGACCCGACGGCCAGCACGATCATCGGGATCGTCATGGCGCCCGGCGACTCGTGCGGGTGCGGAGGTGTGTACTCGCCGCGGGTCTCGGCGGCGGGCTCCACGTCCGGCTCGGCCGGGGACGGCGTCGGTGCCTCGCGCCAGCGCTCCTCGCCGAAGAACGTCATCAGCATCACGCGCGTCATGTAGTACGCCGTGACGGCCGCGCCCAGCAGGGCGCAGGCGCCGAGGATCCAGCCCTCGGTGCCGCCCTTGGCGAACGCCGCCTCGATGATCTTGTCCTTGGAGAAGAAGCCCGACAGGCCCGGGAAGCCGATGATGGCGAGGTAGCCGAGGCCGAAGGTGACGAACGTGACCGGCATGTACTTCCTGAGTCCGCCGTAACGGCGCATGTCGACCTCGTCGTTCATGCCGTGCATGACCGAACCGGCCCCCAGGAACAGCCCGGCCTTGAAGAAGCCGTGCGTCACGAGGTGCATGATGGCGAAGACGTAGCCGATGGGGCCGAGGCCCGCGGCGAGCACCATGTAGCCGATCTGCGACATGGTCGACCCGGCGAGCGCCTTCTTGATGTCGTCCTTGGCGCAACCGACGATCGCACCGAAGAGCAGCGTGACCGCGCCGACGATGGTGACGACGAGCTGCGCGTCGGGCGCGCCGTTGAAGATCGCCGCGGACCGCACGATCAGGTAGACGCCCGCGGTCACCATGGTCGCGGCGTGGATGAGGGCCGAGACCGGGGTCGGGCCCTCCATCGCGTCGCCGAGCCAGGACTGGAGCGGCACCTGGGCCGACTTGCCGCAGGCGGCGAGCAGCAGCATCAGCGCGATCGCGGTGAGCTTGCCCTCGCCGGCCTCCCCGGCCAGGCCGGGCTCCGCCACGGTGCCGAGCACCGGCCCGAAGGCGAAGGTGCCGAACCAGAGGAACATCAGCATGATCGCGATCGACAGGCCCATGTCGCCGACGCGGTTGACCAGGAAGGCCTTCTTCGCGGCCGTCGCGGCACTGGGCTTGTGCTGCCAGAAGCCGATCAGCAGGTAGGAGGCGAGGCCGACGCCCTCCCAGCCGACGTACAGCAGCAGGTAGTTGTCGGCGAGGACCAGGATGAGCATCGCCGCCAGGAACAGGTTCAGATAGCCGAAGAAGCGGCGGCGGCGCTCGTCGTGCTCCATGTACGCCACGGAGTACAGGTGGATCAGCGAGCCGACGCCGGTGATCAGCAGGACGAACGTCATCGACAACTGGTCGAGGCGGAAGGCGACGTCGGCCTGGAAGCCCTCGACGGGGACCCAGCTGAACAGGTGCTGGGTCAGGGTGCGTTCCTCACCGCCCTTGCCCAGCATGTCGGTGAAGAGGACGGCGCCGATCACGAAGGACGCGGCGGCCAGGACCGTGCCGATCCAGTGGCCGACGGCGTCCAGCCGGCGTCCGCCGCACAGCAGGACCGCCGCTCCGAGCAGAGGCGCCGCCACCAGCAGCGCGATAAGAGACTCCACGATTCAGCGACCCCTCACAGCTTCATCAGGCTGGCGTCGTCGACCGAGGCCGAGTGGCGGGAACGGAACAGGGACACGATGATCGCCAGCCCGACCACGACCTCCGCGGCGGCGACGACCATCGTGAAGAAGGCGATGATCTGGCCGTCCAGGTTGCCGTGCATCCGGGAGAAGGCGACGAACGCCAGGTTGCAGGCGTTGAGCATCAGCTCCACGCACATGAACACCACGATGGCGTTGCGCCGGATCAGCACCCCGGTGGCGCCGATCGTGAACAGCAGGGCCGCGAGGTACAGGTAGTTGACGGGATTCACTTCGACGCCTCCTCAGCACGCGCGCGGGCGTCCCGCTCGAAGGCGGCCCGGTCCACGGGACCGCGCTCCAGCCGCTCCTGGGCGCGCTGCTCCAGGGCCTTCAGGTCGTCGAGCGCCTCCGTCGACACGTCCCTGACCTGGCCACGGTCGCGCAGCGTCTGCATGACCGTCAGCTCCGAGGGGGTGCCGTCGGGCAGCAGGCCCGCGATGTCCACGGCGTTGTGCCGGGCGTACACGCCGGGCGCCGGGAGCGGCGGCAGGTACTTGCCCTCCCGGACGCGCTCCTGAGCCAGTTCGCGCTGTGTCTTGGCGCGCTCGGTGCGCTCGCGGTGGGTGAGCACCATCGCGCCGACCGCCGCGGTGATCAGCAGGGCGCCGGTGATCTCGAAGGCGAAGACGTACTTGGTGAAAATGAGGGAGGCCAGGCCCTCCACGTTGCCGCCGGCGTTGGCCTGTCCCACGCCGGTGAACTCGGTGAGGGAGGCGTTGCCGATACCCGCGATCAGCAGGACGCCGAAACCGAGCCCGCAGAGCAGGGCCAGCCAGCGCTGGCCCCTGATGGTCTCCTTCAGGGAGTCCGCCGCGGTGACGCCGACCAGCATCACCACGAACAGGAACAGCATCATGATCGCGCCGGTGTAGACGACGATCTGGACGACGCCGAGGAAGTAGGCGCCGTTGGCCAGGTAGAACACGGCCAGAATGATCATGGTCCCGGCGAGGCAGAGGGCGCTGTGCACGGCCTTCTTCATGAGGACGGTGCACAGGGCGCCGATCACCGCGACGGTGCCGAGGATCCAGAACTGGACGGCCTCCCCGGTGGAGGTGGAGGCGGAGAGAGTCACCGCGGCGGCGAACTGCGCGGTCATCGGCGGATCACCTCCTGCGACGCGGGCTCGTCCTCGCCGGAGGTCGACGCGGCCTCCTGCGGGACCTCGCCCTTGGAGAGCGCGACCTGCCGCTCGGTACCGGGAGCGGCCTCGGTGACCAGCCCTCGGTAGTAGTCCTGCTCGTCGGTCCCCGGGTAGATGGCGTGCGGGGAGTCGACCATGCCGTCGTCGAGACCGGCGAGCAGCTGCTCCTTGGTGAAGATCAGGTCGGCCCGGCTGGAGTCGGCCAGCTCGAACTCGTTGGTCATCGTCAGCGCGCGCGTGGGACACGCCTCGATGCACAGGCCGCACAGGATGCAGCGGGCGTAGTTGATCTGGTAGACGCGCCCGTACCGCTCGCCCGGCGAGTAGCGCTCCTCCTCGGTGTTGTCCGCACCCTCCACGTAGATCGCGTCGGCCGGGCACGCCCAGGCGCACAGCTCGCAGCCGACGCACTTCTCCAGGCCGTCCGGATGGCGGTTGAGCTGGTGCCGTCCGTGGAAGCGCGGAGCGGTGGTCTTCTGCTGCTCCGGGTACTGCTCGGTCAGCCGCTTCTTGAACATGGCCTTGAAGGTCACGCCGAAGCCGGCCACGGGATTCTGGAAACCGGGCTTGGACTGCCCGGCCTCCTTGGGCTCCTCAGCCATCGGACGCCTCCTTTCCATCCGTCGGTCCACCCAGCGGTCCGTCACTCTGAGTATCGGGACCACCACTGACAATCAGCTCCCGCTCGCGGCGGGAACGGCGCCTCGGCACCGGTGGCAACTCCTGTCCCGGCAGCGGCGGCACGGGGAACCCGCCGGCCATCGGATCGAATCCGGCCGGTTCCTCCGCGGGCTGCTCGGCCCGCTTGCCCTTGTCGCGGTACAGGTCGAAGACGAAGGACAGCAGCAGGACGACGATGACGGCACCGCAGACATACAGCGCGATGTCGGCGAAGTCGTAGTTCTCGTTCCTGAGCGCCCGGACGGTCGCGACGAGCATCAGCCACACCAGCGAGACCGGGATGAGCACCTTCCAGCCGAGCTTCATCAACTGGTCGTAGCGGACGCGGGGCAGGGTGCCGCGCAGCCAGACGAAGACGAACAGCAGCACCTGGACCTTGACGACGAACCACAGCATCGGCCACCAGCCGTGGTTGGCGCCCTCCCAGAAGGTGCTGACCGGCCACGGGGCCCGCCAGCCGCCGAGGAAGAGGGTGGTCGTGACCGCCGAGACCGTCACCATGTTCACGTACTCGGCGAGCATGAACATCGCGAACTTGATCGACGAGTACTCGGTGTTGAAGCCGCCGACCAGGTCGCCCTCGGACTCCGGCATGTCGAACGGCGCGCGGTTGGTCTCACCGACCATCGTCACGACGTAGAGCAGGAAGGAGACCGGCAGCAGCAGGATGTACCAGCGGTCCGCCTGCGCCTCGACGATCGCCGAGGTCGACATCGACCCGGAGTACAGGAACACCGAGGCGAACGCGGCGCCCATCGCGATCTCGTACGAGATCATCTGCGCGCAGGAGCGCAGTCCGCCGAGGAGCGGATAGGTCGAGCCGGAGCTCCAGCCGGCGAGGACGATGCCGTAGATGCCGACCGAGGCGACCGCGAGGATGTAGAGCATCGCGATCGGCAGGTCGGTGAGCTGCATGGTGGTGCGCTGACCGAAGATCGAGATCTCGTTGCCGGCCGGTCCGAAGGGGATCACCGCGAACGCCATGAAGGCGGGGATCGCGGCGACGACCGGCGCGAGGATGTACACGGCCTTGTCGGCGCGTTTGACGACGACGTCTTCCTTGAGCATCAGTTTGATGCCGTCGGCGAGCGACTGGAGCATGCCCCAGGGGCCGTGCCGGTTGGGGCCGACGCGCAGCTGCATCCAGGCGACGACCTTGCGCTCCATGACGATGGCGATCAGCACGGTCACCATCAGGAACGCGAAGCAGAACACCGCCTTGACGACGACCAGCCACCAGGGGTCGCGGCCGAACATCGAGAGGTCTTCAGCGGCGAGGTACGGACTCATGCCTCCACCTCCTGGGGGGCCGCGCCGACGGTCGTCGCCGGGCCGATGCGGACGAGGGACCCGGGCAGCACCCCGGCGTCGGAGGCGACGCCCGTCCCGGCGGAGTTCAGCGGCAGCCACACCACGCGGTCGGGCATCTCGGTGACCTGGAGCGGCAGTTCCACGGACCCCTTGGGGCCGGTCACCGCGAGGACGTCGCCGTCCTTGACGCCCGCCTCGGCGGCCGTGGCCGCCGACACCCGCGCGCGTGCGGCGTGCCGGGTGCCCGCGAGCGCCTCGTCGCCCTGCTGGAGGAGACCCTGGTCGAGCAGGAGCCGGTGCCCGGCGAGCACCGCCTCCCCGGCGGCCGGCCGCGGCAGCGCGGCGGCGCTCGCCACGGGACCGGTCGCCCCGGCCCCGGCCCAGGGCCCGAGCCGGTCGATCTCCGCGCGTACGGTGCGCAGGTCCGGCAGCCCCAGGTGGACGTCCATGGCGTCGGCCAGCATCTGCAGCACGCGCGCGTCCGTGGGCGCGACCCGGCGGGTCATATGGTCGGGCTTGAGCGCGGCCTCGAAGAACCGGACCCGGCCCTCCCAGTTGAGGAACGTCCCGGCCTTCTCGGCGACTGCGGCGACGGGCAGGACCACGTCGGCCAGTTCGGTGACCTCACCGGGCCGCAGCTCCAGCGAGACCACGAAACCGGCCTCGGCCAGCGCCGCACGCGCGCGTGCCGGGTCGGGCAGGTCGGTGACCTCCACGCCCGCGACGAGCAGCGCCTGCAGTTCCCCGTCGGCGGCGGCCTCGATGATCCGGCCGGTGTCCCGTCCGTAGCGGTGCGGCAGGTCGGACAGGCCCCAGGCGGCGGCGACCTCGGCGCGCGCCCGCGGATCGCCGGCCGGACGGCCGCCCGGCAGCAGCGACGGCAGCGCACCCGCCTCGATGGCGCCGCGCTCCCCGGCCCGGCGCGGGATCCACACCAGCCGGGCGCCGGTGGCCGACGCGGTCCGCACCGCGGCGGTCAGCCCGCCCGCCACGGCCGCGAGCCGCTCGCCTACGACGATCACCGAACCCTCGGCGCGCAGCGCCTCGGCGGCGAGCGTGCCCGCGTCCTCCAGTCCGACGCCGCCCGCCAGCGCGTCCAGCCACTCGGTCTCGGTGCCGGGCGCGGCGGGCAGCAGCGTGCCGCCGGCCTTGGTGAGACCCCGGGTGGCGTGCGTGGCGAGGGCGAACACCCGCTGCCCGTGCTTGCGCCAGGCCTTGCGGAGCCGCAGGAAGACGCCCGGCGCCTCCTCCTCCGCCTCGAACCCGACCAGCAGCACCGCCGGCGCCTTCTCCAGCGCGTCGTAGGTGACCCCCGTACCGTCGAGGTCCCGGCCGCGTCCGGCGACCCGGGCGGCCAGGAAGTCGGCCTCCTCGCCGCTGTGCACGCGCGCGCGGAAGTCGATGTCGTTGGTGTCGAGCGCCACGCGCGCGAACTTGCTGTACGCGTAGGCGTCCTCGACGGTGAGCCGTCCGCCGGTCAGGACACCGGTCCGCCCGCGCGAGGCGAGCAGTCCCTGTGCGGCGATCCGCAGCGCCTCCGGCCAGGAGGCGGGCTCCAGATCACCCTCGGCGTTGCGCACCAGGGGCGTGCTGAGCCGGTCGCGCTGCTGCGCGTACCGGAATCCGAACCGTCCCTTGTCGCACATCCACTCCTCGTTGACCTCGGGGTCGTAGGCCGCGAGGCGCCGCATGACCTTGCCGCGCCGGTGGTCGGTGCGGGTGGCGCAGCCGCCGGAGCAGTGCTCGCACACCGACGGTGAGGAGACCAGGTCGAAAGGGCGGGAGCGGAACCGGTAGGCGGCCGAGGTCAGCGCGCCGACCGGGCAGATCTGGATGGTGTTGCCGGAGAAGTACGACTCGAAGGGGTCGCCCTCCCCGGTGCCGACCTGCTGGAGGGCGCCGCGCTCGACCAGCTCGATCATCGGGTCGCCCGCGACCTGGTTGGAGAACCGGGTGCAGCGGGCGCACAGCACGCACCGCTCACGGTCGAGCAGCACCTGCGTGGAGATCGGCAAGGGCTTCTCGTAGGTGCGCTTGCGGCCCTCGAACCGGGACTCGGCGTTGCCGTGCGACATCGCCTGGTTCTGCAGCGGGCACTCGCCGCCCTTGTCGCAGACCGGGCAGTCCAGCGGGTGGTTGATGAGCAGCAGCTCCATCACACCCTTCTGCGCCTTCTCCGCGACCGGCGAGGTGAGGTGGGTCTTCACCACCATCCCGTCGGTGCAGGTGATGGTGCAGGACGCCATGGGCTTGCGCTGGCCCTCGACCTCGACGATGCACTGGCGGCAGGCGCCGGCCGGGTCGAGCAGCGGGTGGTCGCAGAACCGGGGGATCTCGATGCCGAGCTGCTCGGCGGCCCGGATGACCAGGGTGCCCTTGGGCACGCTGATCTCGACGCCGTCGATCGTCAGCGACACCAGGTCTTCCGGCGGGACCGCGGCCTCGCCTCCGCCGGAGGGAGCGCTGGTGGTCACAGTCATGCGTTCACCTCCGTACGGTGGTCGGCCCAGGCCGTCGACCTGGCCGGGTCGAAGGGGCAGCCGCGGCCCGTGACGTGCTGCTCGTACTCCTCGCGGAAGTACTTCAGCGAGGAGAAGATCGGCGAGGCGGCACCGTCGCCGAGCGCGCAGAAGGACTTGCCGTTGATGTTGTCGGCGATGTCGTTCAGCTTGTCGAGGTCTTCCATGCGGCCCTTGCCGGCCTCGATGTCGCGGAGCAACTGCACCAGCCAGTACGTCCCTTCGCGGCACGGTGTGCACTTGCCGCAGGACTCGTGGGCGTAGAACTCGGTCCAGCGGGTGACGGCGCGGACGACGCAGGTCGTCTCGTCGAAGCACTGGAGGGCTTTCGTGCCGAGCATCGAGCCGGCGGCGCCCACGCCCTCGTAGTCGAGGGGGACGTCGAGGTGCTCGTCGGTGAACATCGGGGTCGAGGAGCCGCCCGGTGTCCAGAACTTCAGCCGGTGGCCGGGCCGCATCCCGCCGCTCATGTCGAGAAGCTGGCGGAGGGTGATGCCGAGCGGCGCCTCGTACTGGCCGGGGCTCGCGACGTGGCCGGAGAGGGAGTACAGCGTGAAGCCCGGGGACTTCTCGCTGCCCATCGCCCTGAACCAGTCCTTGCCCTTGTTCAGGATCGCGGGAACCGACGCGATCGACTCGACGTTGTTCACCACAGTGGGGCAGGCGTAGAGACCTGCCACAGCCGGGAAGGGGGGACGGAGCCGCGGTTGACCCCGGCGGCCTTCCAGCGAGTCGAGCAGTGCGGTCTCCTCACCGCAGATGTACGCGCCCGCGCCCGCGTGCACGGTGAGCTCCAGATCGAGCCCGCTGCCCAGGATGTTCTCGCCGAGGAAGCCCGCCTCACGTGCCTCGCGCACGGCCTCGTGCAACCGCCGCAGAACGGGGACGACTTCGCCCCGGAGATAGATGAAGGCATGCGACGACCTGATGGCGTAGCACGCGATCACGATGCCCTCGATGAGGCTGTGCGGGTTCGCGAAGAGGAGCGGGATGTCCTTGCAGGTCCCCGGCTCCGATTCGTCGGCGTTGACAACAAGATAATGAGGCTTGCCGTCACCCTGCGGGATGAACTGCCACTTCATCCCCGTCGGGAACCCGGCGCCGCCCCGGCCGCGCAGACCCGCGTCCTTGACGTACGCGATGAGGTCGTCCGGCGACATGGCCAGCGCCTTGCGGAGCCCCTCGTACCCCTCGTGCCTGCGGTACACGTCCAGCGTCCAGGACGCGTCCTCGTCCCAGAAGGCCGACAGCACGGGTGCGAGCAGCTTCTCCGGGCTGTGGTCCTTGATCTCGGCCGCCAACGTCATCACTCCCCCTCCTCCGCGGTCGGCCCCGCCGGATGGGCGGGGTCGGAGGCCGATGTGTCCTGTGGCGCGTCGTGCGAGCTGAGGTGTTCGCTCGGCGACGGCTCGTGCGATGCGCCGTCCTCGGGCGCGGCACCGCGCGGATGCACCACGCGCGCGGCGGACGTCTCGCCCTTCGCCAGCTTCAGGCCGACCAGGGAGGCGGGTCCCGCGCTGCCGCCGGACTCGACCGCGCCCTCCCGCTCGTCGGGGAAGCCCGCCAGGATGCGCGCGGTCTCCTTGAAGGTGCACAGCGGCGCACCGCGCGTCGGCGTGACCTGACGGCCCGCGCGGAGGTCGTCGACCATGCGCCGGGCGCTCGCCGGCGTCTGGTTGTCGAAGAACTCCCAGTTGACCATCACGACCGGCGCGTAGTCGCAGGCCGCGTTGCACTCGATGTGCTCCAGGGTGACCTTGCCGTCGTCGGTCGTCCCGCCGTTGCCGACGCCCAGGTGCTCCTGGAGCTCTTCGAAGATCGCGTCGCCGCCCATGACGGCACACAGGGTGTTGGTGCACACCCCGACCTGGTAGTCGCCGCTCGGCCGGCGGCGGTACATGGTGTAGAAGGTCGCCACCGCCGTGACCTCGGCCGTGGTCAGGCCGAGCACCTCCGCGCAGAACCGCATACCGGTGCGCGTGACGTGGCCTTCTTCCGACTGCACGAGATGCAGCAACGGCAGCAGCGCCGAGCGGGAGTCCGGATAGCGGGCGATGACCTCCCGCGCGTCGGCCTCCAGCCGGGCCCGTACGTCGTCCGGGTAGTCGGGCGCGGGCAGCTCGGGCATGCCGAGTCCGACGCCCCGCTCCGAGGAATGGGTGGTCACCGGTCGACGCCTCCCATCACGGGGTCGATGGACGCCACCGCGACGATGACGTCGGCGACCTGGCCGCCCTCGCACATCGCCGCCATGGCCTGCAGGTTGGTGAAGGACGGGTCGCGGAAGTGGACCCGGTAGGGACGGGTGCCTCCGTCGGAGACGACGTGCACCCCGAGTTCGCCCTTGGGGGACTCGACCGCGGTGTACGTCTGTCCCGGCGCCACCCGGAATCCCTCGGTGACCAGCTTGAAGTGGTGGATCAGGGCCTCCATGGAGGTGCCCATGATCTTCTTGATGTGGTCGAGGGAGTTGCCCAGTCCGTCCGGTCCGAGCGCGAGCTGGGCCGGCCAGGCGATCTTCTTGTCCGGCACCATGACCGGGCCGGGCTCCAGCCGGTCCAGGCACTGCTCGACGATCCGCAGCGACTGGCGCATCTCCTCCAGGCGGATCAGGAAGCGGCCGTAGGCGTCGCAGGTGTCGGCGGTCGGGACGTCGAAGTCGTACGTCTCGTAGCCGCAGTACGGCTGGGACTTGCGCAGGTCGTGCGGGAGGCCGGTGGAGCGCAGGATCGGGCCGGTGGCGCCGAGGGCCATGCAGCCGGCCAGGTCGAGGTAGCCGACGTCCTGCATGCGGGCCTTGAAGATGGGGTTCCCGGTGGCGAGCTTGTCGTACTCCGGGAGGTTCTTCTTCATCTTCTTCACGAACTCGCGGATCTGGTCCACCGAGCCGGGCGGCAGGTCCTGGGCGAGTCCGCCGGGGCGGATGTAGGCGTGGTTCATCCTGAGGCCGGTGATCAGCTCGTAGATGTCGAGGATCAGCTCACGGTCGCGGAAGCCGTAGATCATGATCGTGGTGGCGCCCAGCTCCATGCCGCCGGTGGCGATGCACACCAGGTGCGACGACATCCGGTTCAGCTCCATCAGGAGGACCCGGATGATCGAGGCGCGGTCCGGGACCTGGTCCTCGATGCCGAGGAGCTGTTCGACACCGAGGCAGTACGCCGTCTCGTTGAAGAACGGCGTCAGGTAGTCCATGCGGGTCACGAAGGTGGTGCCCTGCGTCCACGTCCGGTATTCGAGGTTCTTCTCGATGCCGGTGTGCAGGTAGCCGATGCCGCAGCGGGCCTCGGTGACGGTCTCGCCGTCGATCTCCAGGATCAGGCGGAGCACGCCGTGCGTGGACGGGTGCTGCGGACCCATGTTGACGATGAGGCGCTCGTCGTCGGCGCGGGCCGCGGACTGGACGACCTCGTCCCAGTCGCCGCCGGTGACCGTATATACGGTGCCTTCGGTGGTCTCCCGGGGGGAGGCGTGCGAAGTGCTGCTCATGAGTACGACCTCCGCTGGTCCGGAGCCGGGATCTGGGCGCCCTTGTACTCGACGGGGATGCCGCCGAGGGGATAGTCCTTGCGCTGCGGAAAGCCCTGCCAGTCGTCCGGCATCATGATCCGCGTCAGCGCGGGGTGGCCGTCGAAGACGATGCCGAAGAAGTCGTAGGTCTCGCGCTCGTGCCAGTCGTTGGTCGGGTAGACCTCGAACAGCGACGGGATGTGCGGGTCGGCGTCGGGCGCGCTGACCTCCAGGCGGATCACCCGGTTGTGGGTGATCGAGCGCAGGTGGTAGACGGCGTGCAGCTCGCGGCCCTTGTCGTGCGGGTAGTGGACGCCGCTGACGCCGGTACAGAGTTCGAACCGCAGGGCCGGGTCGTCGCGCAGGGTGCGGGCGACGCGGACGAGGTGCTCGCGCTCGATGTGGAAGGTCAGTTCGCCGCGGTCGACGACCGTCTTCTCGATGGCGTTGCCGGGGAGCAGGCCCTGCTCCTCCAGCGCGCCCTCCAGTTCGTCGGCGACTTCGTCGAACCAGCCGCCGTAGGGCCTGTTCGCCGGTCCGGGGAGGCGGACCGAGCGGACCAGGCCGCCGTAGCCGGAGGTGTCGCCGCCGTTGTTCGCACCGAACATGCCGCGCTGGACGCGGATCTCCTCGCCGCCCCGGCCGCGCTGACCGGGCAGGTTCTCCGCGGACAGGTCCCGCTCCGGGTTGGTCCCGTTCGCGTCGCTCATCGCAGCAGCCCCTTCATCTCGATGGTGGGCAGGGCCTTGAGCGCCGCCTCCTCCGCCTCGCGGGCCGCCTCCTCGGCGTTGACGCCGAGCTTGGAGTTCTGGATCTTGTGGTGCAGTTTGAGGATGGCGTCCATCAGCATCTCGGGCCGTGGCGGGCAGCCGGGGAGGTAGATGTCGACCGGGACGATGTGGTCGACGCCCTGGACGATCGCGTAGTTGTTGAACATGCCGCCCGAGGAGGCGCAGACCCCCATGGAGATCACCCACTTGGGGTTCGGCATCTGGTCGTAGACCTGCCGCAGTACCGGCGCCATCTTCTGGCTGACCCGGCCGGCGACGATCATCAGGTCCGCCTGGCGCGGCGAGCCGCGGAAGACCTCCATGCCGAAGCGCGCCAGGTCGTAGCGGCCGGCACCGGTGGTCATCATCTCGATGGCGCAGCAGGCGAGGCCGAAGGTGGCCGGGAAGACCGACGACTTCCGTACCCAGCCCGCGGCCTGCTCGACGGTGGTCAGCAGGAAGCCGCTCGGCAGCTTTTCTTCGAGTCCCATGACTTAAAGGCCCCTCAGTCCCATTCCAGGCCGCCGCGCCGCCATACGTACGCGTACGCGACGAAGACGGTGAGCACGAAGAGCAGCATCTCCACGAGCCCGAAGATCCCCAGGGCGTCGAAGGTGACGGCCCAGGGGTAGAGGAAGACGATCTCGATGTCGAAGACGATGAAGAGCATCGCCGTCAGGTAGTACTTGATGGGGAAGCGCCCGCCGCCGGCCGGCGTGGGGGTCGGCTCGATTCCGCACTCGTAGGCTTCGAGCTTGGCCCGGTTGTACCGCTTCGGACCGATCAGCGTGGCCATGACCACGGAGAAGATCGCAAAGCCTGCCCCGAGGGCTCCCAGTACGAGGATGGGCGCATAGGCGTTCACCGCTCCTCGCTCCTCTCAGTCGGCACTGACTGGCGGTTTGCGTGGACTCACGACCGCCCCGGCCGTCTCACGAGCCCCGCTCGTCCCGGCGAAGATCGCGAACATGTGAAGCGGGTCACAAGCCCAACTGCACGGCATCCTATGCCTGCCGCTCTGTGATCTGCGACACGGGGTATTGCATGAGCTTTGTGATCTCCACCACCTGACGAAGAATCATGAAGTCGGATGAGCGGTGATCTTCACACAGGAAGCTTCCGAGTGATCACCAGAGGTGACATTTTCGCTCATCAGCGCTGCTCAGGGAATGCGTCTCAATATCAAGAAGCTTCCCGTGCATGCAAATTGGCGCTGGACATCATCAGTTGATAGTGCGCGGCATTCACACCTGGGGGTCGTCGCGGGGGCTTCTGTGAACGCGTGCACGCGTTCACGAGCGGTCGAAACGGGCGGACCGCCCAACGGGCGCATCACGGACGCAGTCGGCCGGGTGACCGTTCCGTGACCTCCGCCACATCGATGAGAGCCGCCTGAGAACCGGGCTTGGCCATCTGCCTCAACCGGTGGTAGGCGGGGAGCAATTCGGGCGTAACGATCAAACACCGTGATCACAGCCGTGTTACGGCCGCCCGCAATGTCCGTTAAGGCGTCAAGGAACGGCGACACGCCCGGGTTTCGGGACCCCGATTGAACAACTGTGGCGCAGCCCACGTTTCTTGTAGGTATGGAGGAGCTCCTGATACCGGTTGTACCCATGTCCCACACCGCTCACATACGCAGCCACCGGAAGCCCCGCCGCAGCGCGTCGTCAGCCGCGATGCGGGCCGGAGTTGCCTCGGGTGTGCTCAGCACCCTGGCAGTGGCCGGCGCGTCGGGTTCGGCGCAGGCGGCCGAGCCGGTGACGCAGACGCTGGAGCTGCCCACCCTGACGGCCGACCTGGCCGCCCAGGTCGCGCAGTCCGCGGACGCGACCCAGCAGGCCGCCGCGAGCTACGAGCTGCAGGCCGAGCGCGACGCCGCCGCGGCCAAGGCCGCCAAGGAAGCCAAGGCGGACCTCAAGGAAGCCAAGAAGAAGGCCGCCGAGGCCAAGAAGAAGGCCGAGGAGGAGGCTCGCAAGGCCGCGGCCGAGCGCGCCTCGCGCGACGCCGAGCGCACCACCCTGACCGCCTCCGCCGACACCGGCTCGTCCACGGCCGCCGAGTCGTCGGCGTCCACCGGCTCGTCCACGGCCACCGGTTCGGCCGCCGCGGTCGTCTCCTTCGTACGGGCCGCGGTCGGCGCGGCGTACGTCTCCGGAGCCACCGGTCCCTCCGCCTACGACTGCTCCGGTCTGGTGCAGGCCGCCTACAAGCAGGTGGGCGTCAGCCTGCCGCGCGTCTCCCAGGACCAGTCCGTCGCCGGCACCCAGGTCGGACTGGACAGCCTCCAGCCCGGCGACATCCTCTACTGGGGCGGTGCGGGCAGCGCCTACCACGTGGGCATCTACGTCGGCGACGGCATGTTCGTCGGCGCGCAGAACTCCTCCACCGGCGTCGTCGAGAAGCCGCTCTCCTACGACCCGCCGACCGGCGCGGTGCGCGTGCTGTAGTCCGGCCGCACCACCCACCTGCGTACGAAGGGCCGTTGTCCGTGCGGACAACGGCCCTTCGGTGCTGCCGGACCGTCAGGCCTTCGGCGCCACCTTGGTGAGGCCGTTGATGATGCGGTCCATCGCGTCGCCGCCCGTCGGGTCGGTGAGGTTGGCGAGCATCTTCAGGGTGAACTTCATCAGCACCGGATGGGTCAGGCCGCGCTGGGCGCCGATCTTCATGATCTTCGGGTTGCCGATGAGCTTCACGAAGACGCGGCCCAGGTTGTAGTAGCCGCCGTAGGTGTCCTTCAGGACGCGCGGGTAGCGCTGAAGGGCGATCTCGCGCTGGGCCGGGGTCGCCCGCGCGTGCGCCTGGACGATGACGTCGGCGGCGATCTGGCCGGACTCCATGGCGTAGGCGATGCCCTCGCCGTTGAAGGGGTTCACCAGGCCGCCCGCGTCGCCGACGAGGAGCAGGCCCTTGGTGTAATGCGGCTGCCGGTTGAAGGCCATGGGCAGCGCGGCGCCCCGGATCGGGCCGGTCATGTTCTCCGGGGTGTAGCCCCAGTCCTCGGGCATGGAGGCGCACCACGCCTTGAGGACCTCACGCCAGTCCAGCTCCTTGAAGGAGTCGGAGGTGTTCAGGACGCCCAGGCCGACGTTGGAGGTGCCGTCGCCCATACCGAAGATCCAGCCGTAGCCCGGCAGGAGACGGTCCTCGCCGGGGCCGCGGCGGTCCCACAGCTCCAGCCAGGACTCCAGGTAGTCGTCCTCGTGGCGCGGAGAGTTGAAGTAGGTGCGCACCGCGACGCCCATCGGGCGGTCCTCGCGGCGGTGCAGGCCCATCCCCAGGGAGAGGCGGGTGGAGTTGCCGTCGGCGGCGACGACGAGCGGCGCGTGGAAGGTGACCTCCCGCTTCTCCTCGCCCAGCTTGGCCCGGACGCCGGTGATGCGGCCGGTGCGGTCGTCGATGATCGGGGCGCCGACGTTGCAGCGCTCGTAGAGGCGGGCGCCGGCCTTCTGCGCCTGGTGGGCGAGCTGCTCGTCGAAGTCGTCGCGTTTGCGGACCAGACCGTAGTCCGGGAAGGAGGCGAGGTCGGGCCAGTCCAGCTGGAGGCGGTTGCCGCCGCCGATGATCCTGAGGCCCTTGTTGCGCAGCCAGCCGGCTTCCTCGGAGATGTCGATTCCCATGGCCACGAGCTGCTTGACCGCGCGGGGGGTGAGTCCGTCACCGCAGACCTTCTCGCGCGGGAATGCGGTCTTCTCCAGCAGCAGGACGTCGAGTCCGGACTTGGCCAGGTGGTACGCGGTGGTGGAGCCGGCTGGCCCCGCGCCCACGACGATCACATCGGCGGAGTTGTCGGAGAGGGGCTCGGTCACGGCGGGATCTCCCCAGGGTTCGAGAATCTGCGTGCCGACGGGCACCGGACATGGGCAGTCTATTCAGCGTCATCGATCACCCGGCTGAAGGGCTGTCCCGTGAAACGAGCTCTCCCTGCTGTACGGTTGCGTGTTCCCGTCGACGAGGACGCCTTCGCCTGGCACCGGCTCTTCGACGACCCGGACGTCATGGAGTTCCACGGCGGCCGGGCGGCGGAGCTGTCGGTGTACGAGGAGCTGACCGCGCGCCAGCGCCGGCACGACGCCGAGCACGGGTTCTGCCTGTGGACCATGCTGGACGGACAGGACCAGGTCATCGGCTTCACCGGCGCCCAGCCCTGGCCGGGCACCTGGGGCCCGAAGGGCGAGATCGAGATCGGCTGGCGGCTCGGCCGGGCCCACTGGGGCAAGGGCTATGTCACGGTGGCCGCGCGGGAGACGGTGCAGCGGGTGCGCGCGGCGGGCGTGCCGGGCGTGGTCGCGATGGTCGACGCCGGCAACGAGCGGTCCATCGCGGTCACCAGACGCCTCGGCATGCGGCTGGCGGAGGTCTTCACGACCCCGAAGTCCGAACGGCAGGGGCACTGCTACCGGCTGGAGCTGTGACGCCTCCCGCGTCCCGGCAGCCCCTCACCCACCATTTCGTCACTCTCCGTGACGGTCGGCCATGAAAATGTCACCCAACGCTTCCGGCGGGTACGGGGCGGGGGTTACCCTTCCCGTACCGCTGGGGGTGACGTCTGTGCACCGAAAACCCGATACACCCGTAGTGCGCGTACCGCGCATGGTCGGTCTCATGGCCGTGGACGCGCGCCGGGCGGCCGAGGCGCACGACGTGCTGCTGGCCACGCCCGACCGCGCCGACTTCCACCGGGTGGCGGTGGAGTACGTCGTACGGCAGTACCCGCCGCCCGGCGCCGAGGTGCCGCGCGGCGCCGCGGTCACCGTCTGGTTCGACTTCGGCGAGGGCGAGGGCGGCGGGGGTGCCGGGGTGCGCGAACCCCGGCTGCCGCGGCCGCCGTCCGGCGGCATGCGCCGGGAGCTGGACGAACCGGGCACGCCCGGCACACCGGGCATCCCGTACGCCTTCCTCAGCCCGTCGTGAAGCCCGACGTGACCGGCTACGCCTGCTTGAAGCCGCGGTGCAGTGCCACGATGCCGCCGGTCAGGTTGCGCCAGGCGACCTTCGACCACCCGGCGCCCCGCAGCCGTTCGGCGAGGGCGGGCTGGTCGGGCCACTCGCGGATGGACTCGGCGAGATAGACGTAGGCGTCCGGGTTGGAGGACACCGCGCGGGCCACCGGCGGCAGGGCGCGCATCAGGTACTCGGTGTAGACCGTGCGGAACGGCGCCCACGTCGGATGCGAGAACTCGCAGATGACGACCCGTCCGCCGGGCTTGGTCACCCGGTACAGCTCGCGCAGCGCCGCGTCCGTGTCCTGGACGTTGCGCAGCCCGAAGGAGATGGTGACCGCGTCGAAGACGTCGTCGGCGAAGGGCAGCCGGGTGGCGTCGCCGGCCGTGAACGGCAGCCAGGCGTGCCGCTTCTTGCCGACCTGGAGCATGCCGAGCGAGAAGTCGCAGGGGACGACGTACGCGCCGGTGCGGGCGAAGGGCAGCGAGGAGGTGGCCGTCCCCGCGGCCAGGTCGAGGATCTTCTGCGCGGGGCGGGCGTCGACGGCGCGGGCGACCTCCTTGCGCCACACCCGGTCCTGGCCGAGCGACAGCACATCGTTGGTGAGGTCGTACCGGGCCGCCACGTGGTCGAACATCGAGGCGACTTCGTGCGGCTGCTTGTTCAGGGAGGCGCGGGTCACCCGGCCATTCTTGCAGGGCGGTCCCACGGCAGGAGCCCCGGCCTCTTCCGCGCGGCGACGTCCTCCACCCAGCCGCAGGCCAGCACGGACGCCGCGATCAGCACCCAGCCGACGCCGAACAGGAACCACTGGCTCTCCAGCGGCAGGTACGTCTCGAACGCGGGCACCTTCCAGAACTGGTCGATGAGCGGCACGGCCAGCACCAGCGCCAGTTCGTGCCAGAGGTAGACCGTCACCGCGCGCGCGTTGAAGACGGTGACCACCCGGTCCAGCCGCCGGAACCGGGCCAGCCCCGCGAAGTCCACGCCGAGCCGGGCCTTGGAGTACATCAGCAGCGTCACGAAACCGGCCGACCAGAACGCCTGGGCGAGCGGGATGTCGTCCAGGTCGTAGGTGCCGTACTCGCCCTGGTGGGCGAAGGCGTACCAGCCGCCGTACGCGAGCGCGGCGAGGGAGAGGAGCACCACCGCGGCGGGGCGCAGCCGGGCCAGCACCCCGTCGCGGTGCGCGAAGCCGAGGACCCAGCAGAAGAGGTACGTCGCGAGGTCGAGGAGGCCGGTGCCGAACCGGTTGTCCGGCGGCTGCCAGACGTACTGGAAGACGACGATCGGGGCCAGGGACGCCAGCAGGACCGGGACGGGCGCCAGCCGGAAGACCCGCAGCAGAAGCGGGGAGAGCAGGACGAACCAGAGGTAGGTCCGCAGGTACCAGAGGATCTCCCAGGCCTGCTCGCCCCAGGCATTGCCGGGCGGGTCGCCGAGCGGCACGACCCAGTAGACGATCCGCCAGTCCGGTATCCAGCCGTGGATCAGCATGGCGACGACGACGAAGACGCCCCAGAACCAGAACGGCGGCAGCAGCCGGCGCACCCGGCTCCTGATCACCTTGAGCGCGGGGCGCTCCAGGGACCTGGCCATCAGGGTGCCGGCCAGTCCGAACATGATGCCCATGGAGGGGAAGACCAGCCCGGCCCAGGCCCAGCCGAAGGTGTGGTACGTCACGACACGGATCAGGGCGAGCGCGCGGAGCGTGTCGAAGTAGCGGTCCCGGCCGGACGCCGGACGCCCCCTCGGCGGCGCCGGCGGGGCGGTGGTGGCCCCGGGGGCCACCACCGCACCCTTGCTGTGCGCCCCCATCAGCTCGCCCCCGCCGGGGTGCCGACCTCGCCCGTGCGCTTCAGCTTCTGCCAGCGCAGCCGACCGCCGGTGAGGGCGGTGACGCAGGAGTGGATGAGGACGAGGTACATCATCTGCCGGTAGGCGAGCTGCTGGAGCGGCATCATCAGCAGATAGCGGTACTTCTCCTTGTCCAGGCGGAAGGCGTACGCGGCGCAGAACAGCTGCACGCCGAGGACCGCGAGCCACGCCAGCAGCGACGCCTTGAAGTCGACGAAGATCATCGCGTAGACGGTGAAGACGTCGATGAGCGGCGCGAAGACCGGCGTGACGATCTGGAAGAGGACCACCAGCGGCATGCCGACCCGGCCGAAGCGGCCCGAGGGCCCCTTGTCGGTCAGGGACTTGCGGTGCTTCCACAGCGCCTGCATGGTGCCGTAGGACCAGCGGTAACGCTGCGACCACAGCTGCTTCAGCGAGCCCGGCGCCTCGGTCCAGGCGCGGGCGTGCTCCTGGTAGACGACCCGCCAGCCCGCGCGGTGCAGGGCGATGGTGATGTCGGTGTCCTCGGCGAGCGTGTCCTCGCTCATCCCGCCGACCTGGAGGACCGCCTCGCGGCGGAACGCGCCGATCGCGCCGGGGATGGTCGGCATGCAGCGCAGCAGGTCGTACATGCGCCGGTCGAGGTTGAAGCCCATCACGTACTCGATGTGCTGCCAGGCGCCGATGACCGTGTTGCGGTTGCCGACCTTGGCGTTGCCCGCGACCGCGCCGACCCCGGGGTCGGCGAACGGCTGCACGAGCTGTCCTACGGTGTCCGCCTCGAAGACGGTGTCGCCGTCCATCATCACGACGATGTCGTGACTGGCGCTGCGCACGCCGTTGTTGAGGGCGGCCGGTTTGCCGGCGTTCTCCTGGCGGATGACACGGACGTTGGTCATGCCGAGCGACCGGGCGGCCTCGCGGGCGATCTCGGAGGTGCCGTCGGTGGAGCCGTCGTCGACGACGATGACCTCGATGGGGTGGGTGCTCTGCGCCAGCGACCTGAGGGTGTTGGCGATGCACTCCTTCTCGTTGTACGCCGGGACGATCACGCTGACCGGGCGGGTGACGGTCGGACCCCAGCTGAACCGGCGTTTGTTGCGCTGTCTGTAGTGGCGCCGGGCGAGAAGCAGCATCATGCCGAACCGGCCCATGACGGCGACGCCCACGATGGTCAGCCCCACCGAGAGGGCGGGGACGGTCCACTCGGCGACGCGGACGGCGGCGATGAGCGCCTTGCCCTCGTAGAGGGTGGTGCCGGTGGCCTTGTGGTGGGCGGCCTGGAGCTGGGACGTCCCGTCCTGGGCGGCGCCGCCCTGCGGGGCCTGGCCGGCGTCACCGGCGGGGCCGGCGGCCGGGGCGGTGTCCGCGATCTGTTCCGCCATGACCCCGCTGATGGTGGTGAAGGTGTACCCCTTCGCCTGCATCTTCTCGATGTACTTGGGCAGCGCGGCGATCGTCTGCGAGCGCTCGCCGCCGGCGTCGTGGAAGAGCACGGACGCGCCCTCGTCGTCGTCCGGCGTGGCCCACTTGATGATCTTCGAGACGCCGGGCTTCTTCCAGTCGTCGCTGTCGGTGTCGATGAAGACGCTGGTGTAGCCGTCGGCGCCGAGCTTCTTGTAGACCGGCCAGCTGTAGTTGTCGATGGAGTCCATCTCCGCGGAGTACGGCGCGCGGAACAGCGTGGTGGTGATGCCGGCCGCGCCGGCCAGCGCGAGCTGTGTCTGCTCGATCTCCCGGGTGATCCGGGCGTCGCTCTGGTAGGACAGGTCGACGTGCGTGAACGTGTGGATGCCCACCTCGTTGCCCTGGTCGACCAGGTCGTCCACGATGTCCGGGTAGCGCGAGACCATCGAGCCGACCAGGAAGAACGTCGCGGGGACGTCGTACTCCTCAAGGATCTTCAGCACCTGGGGCGTCCAGGTCGGGTCCGGGCCGTCGTCGAAGGTCAGCGCGATCGTCTTGTCCGGCACCGAGACGGTGGTCGCCTGGCCGCCGGGGAAGGTCAGGATCGGCCCGCCGTCGGTCACGTCGTCGGGGACGTCGCTGGAGCTGGCCCCGGTGCGGACGCGTTCGTCGCCGCCGACCTCGGAGCGCAGATAGCCGTCGAGGAGCATGACGCAGGTCAGCGCCAGCAGGAGCAGCAGAGCGAGGACGGTACGCGGCCTCTGCAGGGCGGCGGCCCGGCCCGCGGCCCGTTCCATCCGGCCGGGGGCGCGGCGGCGGCCGCGCGAAGGGGGTGTCGTGGTCATGGAGTTGGCTGCGCTTCCGGTCAGTCGGCGGTCGCGGAGGCGGCCGGGGCGGAGGCGGAACCGGTGGGGGTTCCGGTAGGGGCTCCGGTGGGGGCTCCGGTGGGCGGGGCGCCGGACGGAGCGCCGCTGGGCGCGCCGCTCGGCACGACACCGCCCTGCGGCTGCATGCCGCCGCCCGGCGCGGAACCGCCGCCGTCGCCGCCGAAGGGCAGCAGCGAGGACGGGTTGACGGAGGTGCCGATGCCCATGAAGGCCAGGCCCAGCACGATCGCGTACCCGATACAGACGACGCCGATCAGGAGGCCGAGCCGGCGCAGCAGCTTGGCCCGGCGTCCGGAGTTGTCAACGAACACAGGACCGTCGACCGGTGCGGCGGACCCGTTACCGCGTTTGCGACGGCGACCGCGCACAGCGGCGCGGCTTTCGATGGCAGGCTCGGAATGCATTCCCCGAATACTAGGGACGCTTTATGTGACCGAAACTCTGACTTACTTGTGAGGCCCCCGTGAGAAACGGCCGAGCCTGTCATTCTCCTGAGAAACCGCAGGAAAAGTGAGGTTCTCGCCCAGGAGAGACACAGTCGCGTGTGGCACCTTTCCGATTCGGAGACGCTTTCTGTTTCCGTCCTGAGACACAATCTTGAGAGCGGGAGCGTAGCGATGAAGGGTTCACGAAAGTCCGCCGTGGGGCTGATCTGCCTGTTCGCCCTGGCAACGGCGGGCTGTTCGACGGGGTCCGACGACGACAGTACGCCGGACGCCGCGCCCACGGCTCCGTCGTCCGGCGCGCCCTCGGCGTCGGCCACCTCCTACGCCCCCTACGTCAGCGCCACCACCGCCTCCGACCTGGACTCCGCGGGCTCCCCGGCGACGTACAACCTGGCGTTCGTGATCTCCTCCGGCAGCGGCTGCACCCCTGAGTGGAACGGCAGCCACGCCATCGACGACTCGACGGTCGCCTCGCGCGTCTCGCAGCTCACCGAGGACGGCGCGCAGGTCCGGGTCTCCTTCGGCGGCGCCTCCGGCGACGAACTGGCGGCGACCTGCGACAGCGCCGAGGACCTGGCCGAGGCGTACGGCGAGGCCCTCGACGCGGCGGGCGGCGCCACCCTCGCCGACTTCGACATCGAGGGCGACGAACTGACCGACTCCGACTCGGTCGACCTGCGCTCGGAGGCGATCGCACTGCTCCAGGAGGAACGCACGGACCTGAAGGTCTCCTTCACCCTCCCCGTGATGCCCTCGGGTCTCGACGACGACGGCATCGCGCTGCTCCAGTCCGCCAACGACCACGCCGTGCAGGTCTCCACGGTCAACCTCATGACCATGAACTACGGCGAGTCCTACGACGGTGACATGGGCGACTACGCCGTCACCTCCGCGAAGGCCGCGCACACCCAGCTCAAGTCGGTCTTCGGCCTCTCCGACGCGAACGCCTGGCGTGGCATGGCGCTGACCTCGATGATCGGCGTCAACGATGTCGACGGGGAGACCTTCACCCTCGACGACGCTGCCGAGGTACGGGCGTTCGCGGAGAAGAAGGAGATCGCCTGGGTGTCGATGTGGTCGACCTTCCGCGACCAGGCGTGCGACGACGACGCCGACTCGGACGACGCGGCGACGGACTGCAGCGGGGTGGACCAGGAGGCGGGCGCGTTCGGCGAGGCGTTCGCGGGCTGACCCCCGTAGCAGGCTGACCCCCGTAGCAGGCTGATCCTCGTAGCAGGCTGATCCCCTGGCAGGCGGACCCCGTACCGTTCCCGGTGTGTCAGCGGCGGCGGTGCACCAGCCGGCCCGCGCACACCGTGGCGAGGCACGCGCCGTCGGCGTCGAGGACCGCGAGGTCGGCCCGCCCTCCGTCGGCCAGGACCGCCGGTACGGACGCGGGCAGCACCAGTACGCCGTTGCGCTCGGCGGCGGCCCGCAGTTCGGCGTCGACGTACCGCTCGACGACCGCCACCGCACCGGACGTGAGCACCGCGTGGACGCGTTCACGCGGGCTGGGCGCGTCGGGCAGCGGCCCCTCGTGCACCCGGCCGGGGCCCAGCGCGCCGGGCCAGCGCCGCACCCGCGCGCCGGGGAAGCGCCGCTCGATCTCCGCGAGCGCCCCCACGGCGGCGATCCGCCCGCCCTCGACGGCGACCGCCGCGCCGGTCAGCGGCACGGCGTCGTCCCAGGCGGTACGGACCTCGTCGGCGGTGTGAACGGTCAGCATCGGGGTGTCGGTTCTCGGCGAGTCAGCTGGTGGCGATCAGCTTCAGTTCGGGGTGGGCCGTGCCGCCCTCGATCGCGGTGGACGAGATGTGGGAGACGACGCGCTCGTCGACCGGGTCGTTGGCCGGGTCGTCGTGGACGACGAGGTGCTCGTAGGTCGTGGCGCGCTGCGCGGGGACCCGGCCCGCCTTCCTGATCAGGTCGATCAGTTCGAGCCGGTTGGAGCGGTGCTTGGCACCGGCCGACGACACGACGTTCTCCTCCAGCATGACCGAGCCGAGGTCGTCGGCGCCGTAGTGCAGGGAGAGCTGGCCGACCTCCTTGCCGGTGGTCAGCCAGGAGCCCTGGATGTGGGCGACGTTGTCGAGGAAGATCCGCGCGATGGCGATCATCCGCAGGTACTCGAAGAGGGTCGCCTGCGTCCGGCCCTTCAGGTGGTTGTTCTCGGGCTGGTAGGTGTACGGGATGAACGCGCGGAACCCGCCGGTGCGGTCCTGCACATCGCGGATCATGCGCAGGTGCTCGATGCGTTCGGCGTTGGTCTCGCCGGTGCCCATGAGCATGGTGGTCGTGGACTCGACCCCCAGGCCGTGGGCGATCTCCATGATCTCCAGCCAGCGTTCGCCGGACTCCTTCAGCGGCGCGATGGCCTTGCGCGGACGCGCGGGGAGCAGCTCGGCGCCGGCCCCGGCGAAGGAGTCGAGACCGGCCGCGTGGATGCGGCGGATCGCCTCCTCGGCGCTCACCTTGGAGATCCGCGCCATGTGCTCGACCTCGCTCGCCCCCAGGCTGTGGATGACGAGCTGCGGGAACTCCTTCTTGATGGCGGAGAAGTGGTGCTCGTAGTACTCGACGCCGTAGTCCGGGTGGTGCCCGCCCTGGAACATGATCTGCGTGCCGCCGAGTTCGACGGTCTCCGCGCAGCGGCGCAGGATGTCGTCGAGGTCGCGGCTCCAGCCCTTCTTGGTGTCCTTCGGGGCCGCGTAGAACGCGCAGAACTTGCACGCCGTGACGCACACGTTGGTGTAGTTGATGTTCCGCTCGATGATGTACGTCGCGATGTGCTCGGTCCCGGCGTACCTGCGCCGGCGGATCGCGTCGGCGGCGGCGCCCAGCGCGTGCAGCGGGGCGTCCCGGTACAGGACGAGGGCTTCTTCCGGGGTGATCCGACCACCGGCGGCGGCGCGGTCGAGGATGGGCTGGAGGTCGGCCTTCTCGGTCACCGGGCGTCCCTTTCGTCAAGGGTTGTGGACAGATCGTCCCGTTGTGGACGGACCGAACCAGCGTACGCCAGCGGCCACAACCGCCCGACGCCAGGCCGTCCGCGCCGGTCACCGTCGGACGTGCGCGCCGGTCACCGTCAAGCGCGTGCGCCGGTCCCCGTCAGACGTGCGCGCCGGTCGCGTCAGGCCGTATACGCCCCCACCAGCAGACCGAGGAAGACCCCGCCGATCAGGAACGGGCCGAACGCGATGTACGTGGGACCCTCGCCGCCCGCGGTCCGCCGGGCGACGACGAGGACCAGCCCGTACAGCGAGCCGAGCAGGAACCCGGCGAAGGCGCCCAGCACGAGGGTGGACCACCCGTACCAGCCGAGGACGGCGCCCGCGCCGAGGGCGAGCTTGACGTCGCCGAAGGCCATGCCGGACGGATTGATCAGGAACAGCGCGTAGTAGCCGGCGCCCAGCGCGAGGGTGCCGTAGAGGGCGGTCGACCACGATCCGGCGTGCTCGGGCACCAGCGTGATCAGGCCGAGCAGGACGAGGGCTGCGCCCGCGAGCGGCAGGGTGAGGACGTCGGGGAGCCGCCGCACCCGGACGTCGACGAGGGTCAGCAGCACGGCGACCGGGGCGAGCAGCAGCCAGACGGCCAGTTCGGGCCGGGTGCCGGTGGCGGCGGCGAGGGCCGCGCAGGCGAGCGCGGTGACGGTGGCGGGGACGGCGGCACCGGGTCCGTACGCCGCACCGCCCCGGGAGCAGCGGGCCGCTCCGAGCCAGCCCTCGACCGGGTGCCCGTCCGGGCAGGTGCTCCGCCACTCCTCGCCGGAGGGCACGGAGAAGCGGTACGCCGCCCGCGGCAGCAACGCCCCCGCGACCGCGCCCCACAGCGCCGCCAGGGCGGCGATCGACAGCTCGGCGCTCACGCCGCGACCCTACCGGGGCGCTTCCCTCCGGGTCACCCGATCTTCGACAGGCGCGCCTCGGGCCGTCCCGACTCGGCACTGTCGGACTCGTAGCGCAGGTCGTCGCCGACGGGAGTGAGGCGGACGGTGTGCTTCGCCTGGCTGCACACGCCCCGGTTGGACTCGTCGCCCACGGCCTCCGCGACGATCCGCTCGTCCGTGACCTCCTTCAGGGTCAGGATGTCGTCGCAGGTGCCGCCGAGGATGTCGGTGTGGCGCATCGTGCCGAGCCGCTGCCCCGCCTTCGCCTCGGCGACGGTCAGCCGGAAGGTGCCCATGGGCAGGCTGCCGTCCCGGGCGGTGGCCTGACCCTCCCAGGTGCCGAGGTAGGCGGCGGGTACGGCGCCGGAGGCGGACGCCGAGTCAGACGCGGACGTTGAGGGCGCGGACGTCGAGGGCGCGGACGTGGCGGCGGGCGGCTTGGCCGCGTCGCTGCCGCCGCTGTCCTCCCCGCCGCCGCCCGGCAGGAGGTCGAACACGAACACCGAGCCCACCGTCACGGCGGCCAACGCGCCCGCGACCGCCAGCGCGACGGTGCAGCTCAGGCGGCGGACCCGGCCGCGCCCCTCACCCCCGTCGCCCTCCGAGACCGCCGCGACGGAGACGGAGACCCGGCCGGGACGCCGGTCGGACAGTTCGGTGGGGGCGTGGGGGTCCAGCTCGGGCGGGGTCGAGGCCGACGGCGGACGGACCGGCGGCGGAGTCGACGGCGGGAGGACCGGCGGCGAGGCAGGCGGCGGATGAGCCGGCGGCGGCGGAAACGGCGGGGCCCCCGGCGACGTCCCCACCGAAGGACTGCTGAACCCCACCGGCCCCGACGCCGCCTCCCCGGTGCGCCCCGCCTCCCCGGCGGGTCCGGACCCCTCCGCCTCCAGGTTCAGCAGCTGTACGGCGCTCCGGCTGACCTGTTCCACCAGCGGACCCGGCAGCCAGCCGCCCGCCACCAGCCGCGCCGCGCCCTCGGGGGCCAGCCGGCGGGCGGCCTCCCGGGGCGCCGGCCGGGCGGCGGCGTCCTTCGCCAGACAGGCGACGGCCAGTTCCCGCAGTTCCCCGTCGAGCGCCCCCAGCTCGGGTTGCTCGTGCACGACCCGGTACAGCATCGCCGCCGAGGAGTCGCCGGGGAACGGCGGCCGCCCCGTCGCCGCGAAGACGAGCACCGCGCCGAGCGAGAACACGTCCGTCGCGCCGGTCACGCCCTTGCCGAGGACCTGCTCGGGCGACATGTAGCCGGGCGAGCCGATCGACACGCCGGTCGAGGTCAGGGACGCCGTCCCGTCGGTCGCGCGCGCGATGCCGAAGTCGATGAGGAGGGGGCCGTCGAGGGTGAGCAGGACGTTGGACGGTTTCACGTCCCGGTGGACGAGGCCCAGGGCGTGCACGGCCGCGAGCGCCTCGGCGAGCCCCGCCCCCAGCGCCCGTACGGTCGGACCGGGCAGCGGACCACCTTCGGTGACCGCCGCCGCGAGGGACGGACCGGCCGCGTAGGCCGTGGCCACCCAGGGCACGGGTGCGTCGGGGTCGGCGTCCAGGACGGGCGCGGTCCAGGCGCCGCCCACCCGGCGGGCCGCGTCGACCTCGCGCCTGAACCGGGCCCGGAACTCCTCGTCGAGCGCGAAGTGCGGATGCACGATCTTCACCGCGACCGTCCGTCCGCCGGCGCTGCGGCCCAGGTAGACCCGGCCCATGCCGCCGGAGCCCAGCCGGCCGAGCAGCCGGTAGGGCCCCACGGCGGCGGGTTCGCCGGTCTCCAGCGGGCGCATGGCGTCCACCCCTCCCCCGTACGCCGGAACCTGCCAGCAGGGTAGTGGGCCGCCGTGGCGGGAGATCAGGGCTGGAGCAGATCCACCCGCACGTCCGCCGGGAAGCCGGTCGTCGGGCCGACCCGGCGGGCGAACTCCGTGACCGCCGCGAGCTGCTTCTCACCGAAGCGGAAGTCCAGGGTGGTGAAGTACTGGGCGAGGGTCTTCTCGTCGAAGTCCTCCCAGCGGGCCGCCTGCTCGGCGACCTTGTCGACCTCTTCCAGGGAGAGGTTGCGGGAGGCGAGGAACGCCTCGTGCACCTTGCGCGTGATGACCGGCTCGCGCTCGGCGTACTCGCGCCGGGCCGCCCAGACGGCGAAGACGAACGGCAGGCCCGTCCACTCCTTCCACAGGGCGCCGAGGTCGTGCACGGCCAGGCCGAAGCGGGGCCCGTCGAGCATGTTGGCGCGCAGCGCGGCGTCGCCGATCAGGACGGCGGCGTCGGCCTCCTGCATCATCAGGCTCAGGTCGGGCGGGCAGGTGTAGTAGTCGGGCCGGACACCGAAGCGCTCGGCGAGCAGCAGCTGGGCGAGCCGGACGGAGGTGCGCGAGGTCGACCCGAGGGCGACCCGGGCGCCGTCCAGCTCCTCCAGCGGTTTCTGCGAGACGATCACGCAGCTCATCACCGGGCCGTCGCAGCCGACGGCGATGTCGGGGAAGGCGACCAGTTGATCGGCGTGCTTGAGGAACTCGACCAGGGTGATCGGCCCGATGTCGAGGTCTCCCTGCACCAGCTGCTCGCTGAGCTTCTCCGGGGTGTCCTTCGTCAGCTCGAAGTCGAGGAGCGTGCCCGTTCTCGCGAGCCCCCAGTACAGGGGCAGGCAGTTCAGGAACTGGATGTGGCCGACGCGCGGCCGGGTGCGAGAATTGTCCACATCGCGAGGCTAGCCCTCGCCCGGCGCCGCCCCTTCACCGGCCCGGTGGCGGGCCCCGGTGTCAGCCGGACGCCCCGCGCGTTCAAACATTCGGGTGAAGTGATCTTGCGCTCTGTTGCTTTCGGCTGCCCTCATGCTAGGCTCGCCGCAAGTTGCAGTTTGGTTTCCCTTGCAGTACAGAGCCTGCGGAGCATGTGACCGCGGGCTCTCGTCATTCTCAGACGTATGCAGTTGTGCGGAATTCTCTTCACACTTGCTGGTTCTGGAGCAGGGCAACCCTTTGGGCCCAAGGAGGGCTTATGGCTACCGGAACCGTGAAGTGGTTCAACGCCGAAAAGGGCTTTGGTTTCATCGCCCAGGAAGGCGGCGGCCCCGACGTCTTCGTCCACTACTCCGCGATCAACGCGACCGGATTCCGGTCCCTCGAGGAGAACCAGCAGGTGTCCTTCGACGTCACGCAGGGTCCGAAGGGCCCGCAGGCGGAGAACGTCACCCCGGTCTGATCTGATCGGAATGATCTGATCACCCGATCCGGATCGAGCGCAGTACCCAAGGAGCCCCGCGCCACCCGGCGTGGGGCTCCTGCCTTTGCCCCCCCCCCGGAATCTCCGGGTGATGTCAGTGGGTGCGACTAGGGTCCCCCGGCATGACGGAACCGACTCCCGACGCCGCCTTCGTCCCCCGTACCCGCGTCTTCTACGACGCCATCGCCGAGGAGTACGCCGGTCTCTTCCGCGGCAACCACCTGGCCAAGCCGCTGGACCGCGCGGTGCTCACCGCCTTCGCCGAGCTGGCGCTGCCGGAGGCGGGGCCGGTGGCCGACCTCGGCTGCGGACCCGGGCGGGTCACCGCCTTCCTCGCCGCGCAGGGGCTGCCGGTGTACGGCGTCGACCTCTCGGAGGGGATGCTGGCGGTCGCCCGGCGCGAGCATCCCGCGCTCCGCTTCGAGCAGGGCTCGATACTGGAGCTGGCCGCCGCCGACGGGTCGCTCGGCGGCGCCGTCTCCTGGTACTCGACGATCCACACGCCGCTGGACCGGCTGCCGTCGCTGTTCGCCGAGTTCCGGCGGGTCCTGGCGCCCGGCGCCCCGCTGCTGCTCGCCTTCCAGGCCGGTGACGTCCCCCGGACCCACGACCGGCCCTGGGGCCACCCCGTCACCCTGGACTTCGAACGGCGGCGCCCGGAGCGGATGGCGGAGCTGCTCGGGGACGCCGGTTTCGAGGTACGGCACCGGCTGGTGAGCGAGCCCGAGCCGTCGCTCGACGAGACCACCCCGCACGCGTACCTGATCGCCCGCCGCTGAGCAGCGGGCCGCCGCCCGGCGCCGTCAGCCGGTCGCGTACAGCCCCTCCACCTCGTCCGCGAAGTCCCGCATGATCGCGTCCCGGCGCAGCTTCATCGACGGGGTCAGATGGCCGCCCCACTCGGTGAAGTCCCGGGCCAGGACGGTGAACCGGCGGATGGACTCGGGCCGGGACACGAGCCGGTTGGCCTCGTCGACCGCCCGCTGGAGCACGGCGTACAGCTCCTCGTCGTCGGCGAGCAGCTCCGGTGGCACCGGGTGCTTGCCGTTCATCCGGCGCCAGTGGGTGATGCCCTCGGGGTCGAGGGTGAACAGGGCGGTGACGTAGGGGCGGCGGTCGCCCAGGACCATGCACTGGGAGATCAGGGGGTGGGAGCGGAGCCAGTTCTCCAGCGGCGCCGGGGCGACGCTCTTGCCGCCCGCCGTGATCAGCAGCTCCTTCTTGCGGCCGGTGATGGTCAGATAACCCTCGTCGTCCAGGCTGCCGAGGTCGCCGGTGGCGAACCAGCCGTCGGGGGCGGCCGGGACGACCCCGCCGGCCGCCGGGTCCCAGTAGCCGTGCAGGACCTGGTCGCCGGCGACCAGGATCTCGCCGTCGGCGGCGATCCGGACACGGGTGCCGGGCAGCGGCCAGCCCACCGTGCCGAGGCGCGGCTTGAGCGGCGGGGTGACCGTCGCCGCCGCCGTCGTCTCCGTCAGGCCGTACCCCTCGAAGATCTCGATGCCGGCGCCGGCGTAGAAGGCGGCGAGGCGGCGGCCGAGCGGGGAGCCGCCGCAGATGGCGTACCTGACCCGGCCGCCCATGGCGCTCCGGATCTTCCGGTAGACCAGCGGGTCGTAGAAGGCACGGGCGGTCTTCAGGGCGCGGCCAGGACCGCCGCCCGAACCGGTCTGCCGGGCCTCCATCGCCTCGCCGTAGCGGACCGCGACCGAGGCGGCGCGGTCGAAGGCCGTCGCCCGGCCGCCGGACTCGGCCTTGGCACGGGCGGTGTTGAAGACCTTCTCCAGCATGTACGGGATGGTCAGCAGACAGGTGGGCCGGAAGGCCGCGAGGTCCGGCAGCAGCTCTTCCGGCTTGAGGCTGGGGGCGTGGCCGAGGCGGACCCGGGCGCGGACGCAGGCGATGGCGACCATCCGGCCGAAGACGTGCGACATCGGCAGGAAGAGCAGGATGGAGGGCTCCTCGCCGGTGGTCGCCTTGAAGACCGGGTAGAGCAGTTCGACGGCGTTGTCGACCTCGGCGAAGAAGTTGCCGTGGGTGAGGGCGCAGCCCTTCGGGCGGCCGGTGGTGCCCGAGGTGTAGATGAGGGTGGCCAGGGTGCTGGGGCTCAGCATGGCCCGGCGGACGCCGATCTCGGCGTCCGGGACCCGCGTGCCCAGCTCCGCGAGCCGGTCCAGGTGGTCCTTCTCGATGACCCACAGGTGCTTGAGGTCGGGCAGCCGGTCGAGTTCCGGGCCGAGGGCCGCCGCCTGCGCGGCCGTCTCGGTGGCGAGGGCGACCGCGCCGGAGTCCTGGAGGATCCAGCGGGTCTGGAAGAGGGAGGAGGTCGGGTAGACCGGGACGGTCACCAGACCGGCGGCCCAGGCGGCGAAGTCCAGCAGGGTCCACTCGTAGGTGGTGCGGGACATGACGGCGACGCGGTCGCCGGGCACCAGGCCCTCGGCGATCAGGCCCTTGGCCAGCGCGGTCACCTGCCCGGCGAAGTCGGCGGCCGTCACGTCGGCCCACCGGCCCTGCGCCGAGCGGCGGCTGAGCACGACCGATCCCGGCGCCGCGGCCGCGTTGTCGAACGGCAGGTCGGCGAGCGATCCGTGCCGCACCGGCGGGGCGAACGGCGGTACGTACGCCTCCCGCACGGTCCCGTCCAGCCGCCGCGTCTCGGGCTCCACGAGGGTGGGTCCGGGCGCGTCGGAGTAGGCCGCGGACGCGGCGAAGGAGGGAAGGGGAGTGGACACGGGCGGCTCCTGGGACGTGCGGCGGCGGCTCGGCCCGCCGCATGACGTACGTGCCTCGCACGCCGGAACGTTCACCGGTTCTTCCCGGTGGCACGGCCGCGGGGAGGTGATCGCCCGCGGTCGGGACGGTGATCGTACGGCTCCCTCGTGAGGGGTTGGTGCGGGTTCGGGGACGGTCCGGGGCCGGGGCTGTGCAACTTGGGGGTTACCCGCGAGTACGCCAGTCGTGTCCCGGAAGCGGGCGCGTCGGGGGCGTCCGAGGGCGGGGGGGCGGGTGCGTCAGGGGTGTCCCGGAGCGGGCGGGTGTGTCAGGGGCGTTCGAGGATCGCCGTGACGCCCTGGCCGCCGGCCGCGCAGACCGAGATCAGACCGCGCCCCGGACCCTCCCGTTCCGACAGCAGTTTCGCGAGGGTCGCCACGATCCGCGCGCCGGTCGCCGCGAAGGGGTGGCCGGTGGCGAGCGAGGAACCGGCGACGTTGAGCCGGGTCCGGTCCACCGGGGCCAGCCCCCGCTTCTCCCAGGCGGCGAGGGTGGCCAGCACCTGGGAGGCGAACGCCTCGTGGATCTCGACCAGGTCGAAGTCCTCGATGCCGTACCCGGTCCGCTCCAGCATCCGCGGGACCGCGTACGCCGGCGCCATCAGCAGCCCGTCCTCGCCGTCGGCGACGTCCCCGGAGACGAAGTCCACGGCCGCCGTCCCGTACGCCGTGAGGTAGGCCAGCGGCCGCAGCCCGCGCGCCTCGGCCCACTCCTCGCTCGCCAGCAGCACGGTCGCCGCGCCGTCCGTCAGCGGTGTGGAGTTGCCCGCCGTCATGGTCGGCTCCGGCCCGTCGGTGCCGAACACCGGCCGCAGCCGGGCGAGTCCCTCCGGCGTCGAGTCGGGCCGCAGGTTCTGGTCGCGCTCCAGACCGCGGAACGGGACCACCAGGTCGTCGAAGAACCCGCGGTCGTACGCCGCCGCCAGCCGCCGGTGACTGGTGGCGGCCAGTTCGTCCTGGGCCGTGCGGGCGATGCCCCAGGCCCGCGCGGTCACCGCGGCGTGCTCCCCCATCGACAGGCCGGTCCGCGGCTCGGCGTTGCGCGGGATGTCGGGGACGAGGTGGCCGGGCCGCACCTTCGCCAGGGCCCGCACCCGGCCCCCGAGGCTCTTGGCGCGCCGCGCCTCCAGCAGGATGCGGCGCAGCGCGTCGTTGACGCCGAGCGGCGCGTCGCTCGCGGTGTCCGCGCCGCCCGCGACCGCCGACTCGGTCTGGCCGAGAGCGATCTTGTTGGCGGCGGCGATCACGGCCTGGAGCCCGGTGCCGCACGCCTGCTGGATGTCGTAGGCGGGGGTACGGGCGTCCAGCGCCGAGCCGAGGACGGTCTCGCGGGCGAGGTTGAAGTCGCGGCTGTGCTTGAGGACGGCACCGGCGACGAACTCCCCGACGGCGCCCGGCTCCCCGAGGCCGTACCGCGCGACCAGTCCGTCCAGGGCGGCGGTCAGCATCTGCTGGTCGGAGGCGGTGGCGTAGGGGCCGTCGGACCGGGCGAAGGGGATGCGCGTACCGCCGACGACCGCGACCCGGCGGGCCGCGGGTGGCTTCAGGGAATTCGTCATCCGGTCCTGCTCCTCATCCGGTCATGTCACGACGCCCGCCTCTTACCTTCGGTAACCTTACTGCAGAGTAAGCATTTCGGAGGAACAGGGAGTCACCCATGGCCGACCGCTATCTGAGCTTCACCGGCACCGCGCCGGGCCGCTTCCTGACCCGGCGGTTCGGTCTGCCGCAGCCGGCCCCGCTCAGGCGCTGGTCCCCCGAGCACCCGGCCCTCGACGGCGACGTCCTGCACCTGACGGCGGGCAGGACCGAACTCGACCTGCCCTCGGCGGGGATGACCCTCGTCACCGCCGCCGAGCGTCCCGCCGCCGTCGTGCTCGACGCCACCGGCGTCCGGGACGTCGACGCCCTCGCCGAGGTGCACGCGGCCCTGCACCCCGTCGTCCGGTCGGTCGCCGCGAGCGGCCGGGTCGTGGTGCTCGGCACCGCGCCCGATCCCGCCGACCACCACCAGGCCGCCGCCCAGCAGGCGCTGGAGGGCTTCACCCGCTCGCTCGGCAAGGAGATCGGCCGCGGCAGGACCGTCAACCTGGTCCGCCTCACCGACGCGGCCGCCGCCGGCTCCACCCTCCGCTTCCTCCTCTCCCCCCGGTCCGCCTACGTCAGCGGCCAGGTCATCGGCGTCGGCACCGGCACCGGCCCGGTCACCGCGCCGGACGACCCGGACCGGCCGCTCGCCGGACGGACCGCCCTGGTCACCGGGGGCGCGCGCGGCATCGGCGAGGCGGTCGCCGGAACCCTGGCCCGGGACGGCGCGCACGTCGTCGTCCTCGACGTACCGGCCGCCGAGGCGGATGCCCGGCGCGTCGCCGAGCGGCTCGGCGGCACCGCTCTCGCCCTCGACATCACCGCCGCCGACGCCGGGGCCCGCATCGCCGACGCGCTGCCGGACGGCCTCGACGTCCTGGTCCACAACGCGGGCATCACCCGCGACCGGCGGCTGGTCAACATGGGCGCCGACCGCTGGAGTCCGGTCCTCGACGTCAACCTGGCGAGCGTGGTGCGCACCACGGACGCGCTGCTCGCCGCCGGAGCCGTCCGCTCCGGCGGCCGGATCGTCGCCACGGCCTCCATCGCGGGGATCGCCGGGAACGCCGGCCAGACCAACTACGGCGCGAGCAAGGCCGGGATCGTCGGCCTGGTCCGCTCCCTCGCGCCGCGCGCGCTGGACGAGCACGAGGTGACCGTCAACGCGGTCGCGCCGGGGTTCATCGAGACCAGGATGACGGCGGCCGTCCCGCTCTTCATCCGCGAGGCGGGCCGCCGCATGAACTCCCTGGCCCAGGGCGGGCTCCCGGCCGACGTCGCCGAGACCACCGCCTGGTTCGCGCACCCGGCCTCCGGCGCGGTCAACGGCCAGGTCGTACGGGTCTGCGGCCAGAGCCTGCTGGGGGCGTGATGGCGGCCGACGCGCGCACCAGCACGCTTACCGGCGTCCCCGCGCTGCCGCCGCTGCTGGCCCGGGGTGCCCTGCTCTCCCCGTTCAAACGGCCGCGTCCGGACGCGGAGTTCCCCCGCACGCGGCTGGTCCTGCCGGGGCTGCGGGCCGACCTCGCCCGGCTGGCGGCGTACGAGCGGGTGTGCGGTCTCCCGGCCGGCGCGCCAACGCTCCCTCTGACGTACCCGCACGTCATGGGCTTTCCGCTGGCCATGCGGCTGATGAGCGGCCGGGACTTCCCGCTGCCGCTGCTCGGCCTGGTCCACACGTCCCTCACCGTCACCCGCCACGCGGCGATGCCGGCCGGCGCGGCCCACGAACTCACCGTCCGCATCGCCGGACTCGCGCCGCACCGCCGTGGCACGGAGGCGACGGTGATCACGGAGGCCCGCACGGGCGGGACCGTCATATGGGAGTCGAGCAGCACGTACCTGGCCCGACACCGGACGGCCCCGGACGCCGGGGGCCATGACGAGACGGAGGCCCGGGAACGGCCTCGGGACGAGACTCGGGAGGAGGCCCGGGAGGTCCGTGCGGTGCTGCCCGTGCGGGGCGAGTGGCGGGTGGGCGGGGATCTCGGGCGGCGGTACGGTGCGGCGTCCGGGGACCGCAATCCGATCCACCTGCACCCGCTCACCGCCCGCCTGTTCGGCTTCCCGCGCACCGTCGCGCACGGCATGTGGACGGTGGCCCGCTGCCTGGCCGAGCACGGTGTCCCGGAGGCGGTGACGGTACGGGCGCTGTTCCGGGCGCCGGTACTGCTGCCGGGGACGGTGCTGTACGCGGCCGAGGGCGGCCGGTTCGCCCTGCTCGGCCCGGGGGAACCGGGCCGGACCCACCTGACCGGGGAGGTCTACCCGGCCTGAACGACCGGTTCCCGCAGACCTTCTCCCGCAGCGGCCCCGGCCCCGGCCCCGATGTCCGCGCCACCGCCGGCCCCGATGCCGGCACCACCCCCACCCCCGCCCTCGGCGTCGGCTCCGGCTTCGGCGTCCTCGGGAGCCGTCCACGGCCGGTCCGCCATCAGGTTGCCCAGTCCCGCCCAGGCGAAGTTCATCAGCGTGGCCACCGCCTGCTTCGCGGTGACGCCCTCGGTCGCGCCCGCCCAGTCCGCGAGCGACTCGGCGGCGCCGACCAGCGCCTCGGCCAGCCCCGCGACCTCGTCGCCGGGCAGGTCGGGGTCGCGGTGCGCCTCCCGGGCCGCCGCCGCGATCAGCTCGGTCACGAACGCGACGATCTCCTCGCGCGCCACGGCGACCTCCGCGGCGAACCGGTCGCCGTGCGTACGCGCCTGGAGGTGCAGCACCGCCCAGCCGTCCGGGTTGCCGGCGGTGTGCTCGAAGAAGGCCCGCAGCCCGGACCAGAGTTGGCCGTCGGCGGGCAGCCCGGGGCGGACCCCGGCCCTGACCGCCGCGGTCAGCGCCCGCGCCTCGCGGCGGATACAGGCGGTGAACAGGTCTTCTTTGGAGTTGAGGTACAGGTACACCAGCGGCTTGGAGACGCCCGCGAGTTCGGCGATCTCGTCCATCGACGCGGCCGTGTAACCGCGCTGCCCGAACGTCCGCACGGCGGCGTCCAGCATCTGCTGCTCCCGGACGGCCCGCGGCATCCGCTTGGTCCTCGCTGCACCCATGTGCATCAGCGTACGGTCGAAACGCCCCGCGCCGTGTTCGGCGCGGGGCGTCCGGTCGGGCCGGCCGGGCCCGTACGGCCGTCGGCCGGGCGGCGGCCGGTGCGGTCAGGCGGCGGCCGGAACGGCCTCCCGCCGGTCCTCCGGCTCCGGCTCCGGCTCCCGCTCGGCCTCGTCGAGCGGGGAGCTGTGCGCCTTGTCGTAGGCCGTGCGGTCGAGGATGCCCTCGCGGGCCGAGACGAGGACCGGGATCAGCGCCTGGCCCGCCACGTTGGTGGCCGTGCGCATCATGTCCAGGATCGGGTCGATCGCGAGGAGCAGGCCGACGCCCTCCATGGGCAGGCCCAGCGTGGACAGGGTCAGGGTCAGCATCACCGTGGCGCCGGTGAGGCCGGCCGTGGCGGCGGAACCGACCACCGAGACGAACGCGATCAGCAGGTAGTCGCCGACGCCGAGCTGGATGTCGAAGATCTGCGCGACGAAGATCGCGGCGATCGCGGGGTAGATCGCGGCGCAGCCGTCCATCTTCGTCGTCGCGCCGAACGGCACGGCGAAGGACGCGTACTCCTTCGGCACGCCGAGCCGCTCGGTGACCTTCTGGGTCAGCGGCATGGTGCCGACCGAGGAGCGGGAGACGAAGGCCAGCTGGATCGCGGGCCAGGCGCCCTTGAAGAACTGCAGCGGGCTGGCCTTGGCGACACCGGCGAGCAGCGCCGGGTAGACGACGAAGAGGACGAGCGCGCAGCCGACGTAGATGTCGGCGGTGAAGGTCGCGTACTTGCCGATCAGGTCCCAGCCGTAGGTCGCGATGGCGTTGCCGATCAGGCCGACGGTGCCGAGCGGGGCGAGGCGGATGACCCACCACAGGGCCTTCTGGAGGAGTTCGAGGACGGACTCGCTCAAGGTGAGGATCGGCTTGGCCTTGTCGCCGAGCTGGAGGGCGGCGATACCGGCGACGGCGGCCATGAAGACGATCTGGAGCACGTTCAGCTCGGTGAACGGCGTGATGACGTCGGTCGGCACGATGCCGGTCAGGAAGTCCAGCCAGGACCCGGTGTGCTCGGGCGCGGAGCCGTCCTTCGGGGTGAGGCCGGTACCGGCGCCGGGGTTGGTGACCAGGCCGATGACGAGGCCGATGGCCACCGCGATCAGCGACGTGATCATGAACCACAGGAGGGTGCGGGACGCCAGGCGGGCCGCGTTGTTGACCTTCCGGAGGTTGGTGATCGAGACGAGGATCGCGAAGAAGACGAGGGGGGCGACGGCCAGCTTCAGCAGGCCGACGAAGATGCTGCCGATCTTGTCCAGGGTGGTGACCAGCCAGGCGGCGTCGACGCTGCGGGCGATCCAGCCGAGCAGCACACCGAGGACGAGACCGGCGATTATCTGGACCCAGAAGGGCACCTTGAAGGACTTCGTGCGTGAGGACACGGACATGCTCCGTAGGGGGACGGGAGGAAACGACGACGCGCTGTACTGCCGTGACGGACGGCGTTGAGCGGCTGGGACGTCAGGGGCGACAGTTCGCGGACGCGCACCGGCAGAGGTCCACGTGCAGCCGTGCCACGAGCGGAACGCTCGGGGACAGTGGGGGCGCGGCTGCTGACATCACCGTACGACTTTAACACCAGCACTTTTGGATGCTCAAAGCATGACTTTGGCAGGCGGGAGACCGCTTCCGCCCGCACAACGCAAAGCGCCCCGGTGGTCACCGGGGCGCCGGGGTCTTCCGCGTCCTGCCCTACGAGGTCCGGCCGTCCTACGAGGTCTGGCCCTGCGTGCGGGAGGCGTCGTCGGCGAGGTCCTCCTGGCTGCGGTTGGCGTCCAGGTTGGCCTTCATGCGGTCCACCCTGTTCACGACCTGCACGGAGGCCCGGTCCCGCTCCTTGCGGAGCACGACGAAGCTGATCGGGGCGGAGACCAGCAGGGCGAGCAGGAGGATCCACATGCCGTTGGAGTCGCCGAGGCCGCTGGGGAACACCCCGGCGTAGACGAGGCCCCAGACGACCACGAGGCAGCCCACGAAGATCCCGAGGCGCATCAGCGTGTAGCGGAGCATCTCAATCCACACTTCCGTTTCCGGCACAAAGGGGCGTCCTCCAGTGAAGCACGCCGGGGTACCGGTTCCGCAGGGGGGTACGGGCCTCAGCCGAGCGGCAGCAGCATGATGACGTCGTCGCGGTCGTCACCGGGGGCGACGCGGATCGCGCCGGGGACGCGGCCGACCTCCTTGTAGCCGCAGGAGGCGTAGAACCGCTCCAGGCCGAGGCCGCCGCGGCAGGTCAGGCGTATCGCCTCGATGCCGTCGAGGGTGCGGGCGGCGTCCGCGGCGGCGGCCAGCAGGTCGCGGCCGTAGCCCCGGCCCTGGTGGCGGGGGTGCACCATCACGGTGTAGAGCCACAGCCAGTGCCGCATGAGGCGGTGGGTGTTGAGGGCGAGGAAGGCGGTCGCGGCGACGCGGTTCTCCTCGTCGTGGCCGACGAGGAGTCGGGTGCGGCCCTCTGCCATGGCGGCCAGGTGTTTGACCAGTTCGGGGCGGACCGTCTCCCGGGTGACGGGGGGCACGAAGCCTACGGAGCCGCCGGCGTTCGTGACGTCCGTCCACAGGTCGAGGATGCCGTCGCGGAGGTCTTCGGTGACCGGGGGGTCAAGGGTGAAAGTAAGTGGCACGGCGCCATGTTAATCATTACATCGTGCGGGTGCGTCGTGGCTGGCCGCGCAGTTCCCCGCGCCCCTGAAGGGGCGCGGGTAACTGCGCGGGCAACCCCCCACCCACCCGCACCCGACAACGAACCCGGCGTCGTCAGACCCGCATCGGCTGCGGCGCCTCGCGCCGGTCCGGGTCGGGGCCCTCGAACTCGCGGATGATCTCGTACCGCGTGTTCCGCTCGACGGGACGGAACCCCGCGTCCCGGATCAGGTCCAGCAGATCGTCGCGCGTCAGCTTGTTCGGCGTACCGAAGTCGTCCGCGTCGTGCGTGATCTTGTACTCGACGACCGACCCGTCCATGTCGTCGGCCCCGTGCTGGAGCGCGAGCTGAGCGGTCTGCACGCCGTGCATGACCCAGAACACCTTCACGTGCGGCACGTTGTCGAAGAGCAGCCGCGACACCGCGAACGTCTTCAGCGCCTCCGCGCCGGTCGCCATCTGCGTCCGCGCCTGGAGGCGGTTCCGCACCTTCCCGTCTTTCATGTCCACGAAGTCGTGCTGGTAGCGGAGCGGGATGAAGACCTGGAAGCCGTTCGTCTCGTCCTGCAGCTCACGCAGCCGCAGGACGTGGTCGACCCGGTGGCGGGGCTCCTCGATGTGGCCGTAGAGCATGGTGCACGGGGTCTTCAGGCCCTTCTCGTGCGCCAGGCGGTGGATGCGCGACCAGTCCTCCCAGTGGGTGTCGTGGTCGACGATGTGCTGCCGGACCTCCCAGTCGAAGATCTCCGCGCCACCGCCGGTCAGCGACTCCAGGCCCGCGTCGATCAGCTCGTCCAGGATGTCGCTCGCGCTCATTCCCGAGATCGTCTCGAAGTGGTGGATCTCGGTGGCCGTGAACGCCTTGAGCGAGACGTCCGGCAGCGCCGCCTTCAGCTCCCGCAGCGAGCGCGGGTAGTACCGCCAGGGCAGATTCGGGTGGAGCCCGTTGACGATGTGCAGCTCGGTGAGGTTCTCGCCCTCCATCTCCTTGGCGAGCTTCACCGCCTCCTCGATGCGCATCGTGTACGCGTCCTTCTCCCCCGGCTTGCGCTGGAAGGAGCAGTACGCGCAGGACGCGGTGCACACGTTGGTCATGTTGAGATGACGGTTGACGTTGAAGTGGACGACGTCGCCGTTCTTCCGCGTCCGCACCTCGTGCGCGAGGCCGCCGAGCCAGGCCAGGTCGTCGGAGGCGTACAGCGCGATGCCGTCCTCGCGGGTCAGCCGCTCACCGGAGCGGACCTTCTCCTCCAGCTCGCGCTTGAGCCCGGCGTCCATGCGATACCTCTTTCCGGCTTTCGAGACTGGCCACTGGCCTTCGGGACAGACCCGGTCAACGTTACGCCCCGCGGCTCAGACCTCTTCGGGCAGCTCGCCCACCCGGTTCTCCCACTTGGTGGAGAGCACAACGGTGGTCCGGGTGCGGGAGACGCCCTTGGTCCCGGAGAGCCGGCGGATGATCCGCTCCAGGCCGTCCACGTCGCTCGCGCGCACCTTGAGCATGTAGGAGTCGTCCCCGGCGATGAACCAGCAGTCCTCGATCTCCCGCAGCTCCTTCAGCCGCTGGGCGACGTCGTCGTGGTCGGCGGCGTCGGAGAGGGAGATCCCGATCAGGGCGACGGCGCCGAGACCGAGCGAGGCGGCGTCGACCGTGGCCCGGTAGCCGGTGATGACACCGGCCGCCTCCAGGCGGTTGATGCGGTCGGTGACACTGGGGCCCGAGAGACCGACGAGGCGCCCCAGCTCGGCGTAGGAGGCCCGGCCGTTCTCCCGCAGGGCCTGGATGAGCTGCCTGTCCACCGCGTCCATGGATCGAAGCCTTCCGCTAAAAAGTCTGAACAAGGGAAAGTGAGGGTGGGGGACCTCGGAGTGAGGGCGGGCCCTCAGTCGGTGCGGGCGCCGCCGCCCAGCTCGCCCGACCAGCGGCGGTAGAGGCGGTGCGGCACGCCCGCCGCGTCGAGGACCCGGCCGGCGACGAAGTCCACCAGGTCCTGGATGTGGGTGGCGCCCGCGTAGAAGGCGGGCGAGGCGGGCACCACGACGGCGCCCGCGTCGTCCAGGGCGACCAGCTGTCTGAGGGTCTGCCCGCTCAGCGGGGCCTCGCGCACGGCCACGACCAGCCGCCGGCCCTCCTTCAGGGTGACGCTCGCCGTCCGTTGCAGCAGGTCCTTCGACAGGCCGAGGGCGACCCCGGCGACGCACGCCGTCGACGCCGGCACGATCAGCATGCCCTTGGTGGCGTACGACCCCGAGGAGGGTCCGGCCGCGAGGTCGCCCGCGCTCCAGTGCCGTACGCCGCTCAGGTCGACGCCGAAGGTGTCCGGCTTGCCGTCGGCGCCGCGGGCGAGCCACTCCCCCAGGTCGTCCCGCCAGTGGCCGTCCCGGAACGAGATGCCGGTCTCGTCCAGCAGGGTGAGCCGCGAGGCCCGGCTGACCACCAGGTCGACCGCTTCGCCGGCGGCGATCAGGGCCCGCAGGACAGCGGCGGCGTACGGGGTGCCGGAGGCGCCCGACACCCCTACGATCCAAGGCGTACGCGCCGTCTCTCCTGGCTTGGCTGGGTTCACGTCCCCGAGCCTAGCGGCATCGGCGGGGTGGGAACCTGAGCGGTCCCCCGCGCTCCGCTCAGACCGTCAGCCCCCGCACCAGGAGGTCCAGCAGCGCGCACACGAACAGCGCGATGCCGATGAACCCGTTGACGCTGAAGAACGCGCGGTTGAGGCGGGTCAGGTCGTTCGGGCGGACGATGGTGTGCTCGTAGAGGAACGCGCCCGCGACGATCAGCAGGCCCAGCCAGAAGAAGACGCCGGCGTCGGTGGCCAGCGCGTACCAGACGAAGAGGGCCGTGGTCACGGTGTGGCAGGCGCGGGCGCCCCAGATGGCGGCCGGGATGCCGAAGCGGGCCGGGACCGAGCGGACGCCGACCTGCCGGTCGGTCTCGACATCCTGGCAGGCGTAGATCAGGTCGAAGCCGCCGATCCAGATGCCGACCGCGAGGCCGAGGATCACCGCCTCCCAGGACCACTCGCCGCTGATCGCCAGCCAGCCGCCGATCGGGCCGATCGCCTGGGCGAGACCGAGGATGGCCTGCGGGAAGTTCGTGAACCGCTTGCCGTAGGGGTAGACCACCATCGGGATCACCGCGACGGGCGCGAGGGCGAGGCAGAGCGGGTTGAGCAGCGCCGCCGAGCCCAGGAAGATCACGACGGCGACGATCGCGCCGGTCCACGCGTGCTTCACCGACATGGCGCCGGTGACCAGCTCGCGGTGGGCGGTGCGCGGGTTCCGGGCGTCGATCTCCCGGTCGATGATCCGGTTGACGGCCATCGCGAAGGTGCGCAGGCCCACCATGCAGACGGTCACCAGGAGCAGCCGGCCCCAGTGGATGTTCTCGTCCCACATGTACATCGCGGTGAGCGAGGCGATGTAGGCGAAGGGCAGCGCGAACACGGAGTGCTCGATCATCACCAGGCGCAGGAACGCCTTGGTGCGCCCAGGCTGCCGCGGCAGCGCGGCGGAAGCCGACGTCACAGTCCGTACTCCTTCCAGCGGCGGTCGACCTTCGCCGCCGTCTCCGGGTCGGACAGCACCATGTCCGGCCAGCCCCCGTCCCGGGTGTACCCCTCCTCGGGAAGCTTCCTCGTCGCGTCGATGCCGGCCTTGCCGCCCCAGAACTGCTGGTAGGAGGCGTGGTCGAGGTGGTCGACCGGGCCTTCCACGACGGTGAGGTCGCGGGCGTAGTCCGTGTTGCCGAGCGCCCGCCAGGCGACCTCGTGCAGATCGTGGACGTCGCAGTCGGAGTCGACGACGACGATCAGCTTGGTCAGCGACATCATGTGCGCGCCCCAGATGGCGTGCATCACCTTCTGGGCGTGTTTGGGGTACTTCTTGTCAATGGAAACGATCGCACAGTTGTGGAAACCGCCCGCCTCCGGGAGGTGGTAGTCCACGATGTCCGGCACGATGATCTTCAGAAGCGGCAGGAAGAAACGCTCCGTCGCGCGGCCCAGCGGGCCGTCCTCGGTCGGCGGCCGGCCGACCACGATCGACTGGAGCAGCGGGCGCTTCCGCATCGTCACGCAGTCGATCTTCAGAGCGGGGAACGGTTCCTGCGGCGTGTAGAAGCCGGTGTGGTCGCCGAAGGGCCCCTCGGGGAGCATCTCGCCGGGCTCCAGCCAGCCCTCGATGACGACCTCGGCCTGCGCCGGCACCTGGAGCGGCACGGTCTTGCAGTCGACCATCTCGATCCGCTTGCCCTGGAGGAACCCGGCGAACAGGTACTCGTCGATGTCACCGGGGAGCGGCGCGGTCGAGGCGTACGTCACGGCCGGCGGACACCCGAAGGCGATGGCGACGGGGAGCCGCTCACCGCGCCGGGCCGCCACCTGGTAGTGGTTCCGGCTGTCCTTGTGGATCTGCCAGTGCATGCCGATGGTGCGCTTGTCGTGGCGCTGGAGGCGGTAGAGGCCGAGGTTGCGGACGCCGGTCTCGGGGTCCTTGGTGTGGGTGAGGCCGAGGTTGAAGAAGGAGCCGCCGTCCTGCGGCCAGGTGAAGAGGGCGGGCAGCCGGTCGAGGTCGACGTCGTCGCCGGTGAGCACGGTCTCCTGGACCGGCGCCTCCTTGACCTTCTTCGGCGGTACGTGCGTCATCGCGCCGAGCTTGCCGAACGCCTCGCGCACGCCGACGAACCCGTGCGGCAGCTCGGGCCGCAGCAGCCCGCCGATCTTCTCGGAGATGTCGGCGTACGACTTCAGGCCGAGCGCCTTGAGCAGCCGGCGGTCGGTGCCGAAGACGTTCATCGCCAACGGCATGTCCGAGCCCTTGACGTTCTCGAAGAGCAGGGCGGGGCCGCCGGCCTTGTTCACCCGGTCGACGATCTCCCCGACCTCCAGGTGAGGATCGACCTCGGCCTTGACACGCTTGAGGTCGCCCTCGCGTTCCAGTGCCCTGAGCAGGGAGCGAAGATCGTCGTAAGCCATGCCGTCCAGTATCCCCGAGCGGCTACGCTGGCCCCGTACCGCCCACCGCTTTCGCTGGAGAGGCCCCCATGCTGCGGGTGTTGATGTTCCTCGTGCCACTGGCGTTGAGCGTCTACGCGTTCATCGACTGCATCAGCACGAAGGACGCGGACGTCCGGCACATGCCCAAGGCGCTGTGGGCGATCCTCGTACTCCTCTTCCCGCTGGCCGGGTCCATCTCGTGGATCATCGCGGGCAAGAAGCGGCAGCCCGCCGCCGGGCCGGGACGGTTCCAGGCGGGCGGCGGCCGGTGGGTCGCCCCCGACGACAACCCCGACTTCCTGAACTCCCTCGACGAGAACAAGCGCGACCGGCGCGACCGGGACGAGGACCCCAAGGGCGACTGAGGCCCGGTCCCGCAGCGGGTTCCAGCGGGTTCTTGAGCGGCCCGGTCTCACAGCAGGCTTCTGATACGGGCGGGCACGAGCGCCCGGTCGAAGACCCGTACGTCCCGGACGGCGCCGGGGAAGAAGTCCCGCGGCTCGCCCTCCCAGGACGCCCGGCCGATCGCGAGTACCCCGTCGGCGGCGGTGGGGGCGGTGTCCTCCACCTCCGCCTCCTGGACGCCGTCGACGTAGAGCCGCAGCCTGCGGCCGGGGCCGTCGCAGACGCCGGTCAGGTGGGTCCAGACGCCCTGGGCGGGTTCGCTGCCGCCGAGGGCGCGCAGGCCGGGGCGGGAGAACGCCCAGCGCCGGTCGGCGCTTGAGTACTGCAGGTAAAAGCCGCTGGCGTTGGCGGCGTCCTGGCTGACGGCGGTCGCGAAGGTGCCGGGGACGGTGGCCAGCCGGACCCAGGCCGCGACGGTGAAGCTCTGTCCCTCGCCGGTCCTCAGCACGGGCCCGGCGGTGACGATCTGGCCGGTGGTCCCGTCGAAGGCCGCGCCGCCGCCGTCCTCGGCCAGCCAGGTGACGCCGGTCGCGGTGGCGTCGTGGCCGCCGGTGGCGTCCCGCGCGACCGTGCCCGTCGTCTCGTCCAGGGGCCAGTGCCCGACCAGTCCGGGCGGCGTCGCGGACGCGGTGGGCGAGGGGGTGGCCGTGGGCGACGTCCCGCCCCCGGCGCGGTCGTCGTCCGTGGCGGCCGACCGGTTGAGCCAGAACCCGGTGCCGACGCCCAGCGCGGCGAGCGCACCGGCCCCGGAGAGCAGGAAGGCCCGCCGGCTCCGGTCGGACCCGCCACCGCGCGCCCGCCGACGGCCGGACGACCGCGCGGGCGGCGGCGCGGGAGCGACCCTGGTACCCGGGTCGGCCGGCGCCACAGCAGTCGCAGGAGCCACAGGAGCGACGGAAGCCACGGGAGCCGCAGGACCCACGGGAGCCACCATCGTCGGCTGATGGTCGGCCTGCGGCGGCAGCGGCACGCCCGTCGACCGGTTGGCCGGCTGTTCCGGGGCTCCCCGGCCCGCGTACGACAGGACCGTCGGCGCCGCCGGTCCCGGCGGCCGCTGTCCGCCGTACGACAGGACCGTCGCGCTCTCGCCGCCCTGCGGGCCGAGGCGGGCGAGGATGGCGCGCGGGGTGGGGCGGGCCGCCGGGTCCTTGGCGAGACAGTCGGCGACGAGGGCGCGCAGCGCCGGGTCGCCGACGGCGGTGACGTCGGGGGCGCTGTGCACGACGCGGTAGAGCAGGGCGGGGGTCGGGCCGCCGCCGAAGGGGTTCCGGCCGGTCGCCGCGAACGCCAGCACCGCGCCGAGGCAGAAGACGTCGCTGGCGACGGTCACCTCGTCGCCGTTGACCTGCTCCGGGGACATGAACCCCGGGGAGCCGGCGACCTGGCCGGTCATGGTGATCGAGTCGGCCTCGACGCTGCGGACGATGCCGAAGTCGATGACGCGGGGGCCGTCCTCGGCGAGGAGCACGTTGGAGGGCTTGAGGTCGCGGTGGACCAGGTGCGCGCCGTGGATCGAGGTGAGCGCCTCGGCCAGTCCGGCGGCGAGGGCGGTCACCTCCCGGGCGTCCAGCGGCCCCCGCTCGGCGACCGCCTGCTCCAGCGACGGCCCGGCGATGTAGCTGGTGACCAGGTACGGCAGCGGCGCGTCGGGGTCGGCGTCGATGACCGGGGCGGTGAACGCGCCGCTGACCAGGCGGGCCGCCCGCACCTCGCGGCGGAACCGGTCGCGGAACTCGGGCCGGGCGACCAGTCCCGCGTGCACGAGCTTCACCGCGACGAGCCGGCCGCCCGGCGAACGCCCGAGGAAGACCTGTCCCATTCCGCCCGAGCCCAGTCGGCCCAGCAGCCGGTACTCCCCGACGGAGCGCGGATCGTCCGGCTCCAGCGCTGACACACATGCCTCCCCTGCCCTGCCGGGCAGGCCCAGCATAGGGGCTCCCACGAACCGTCCGCCCTCCCGCACTGTTACGGGCGCGATCTCTGGGCAACTCTCTGTGCACGAGGCGTTACAGAAGGAGCACGGAATGGAACCGGGATCGCTCGTCTACGACCTGCGGACGCACAGGGTCGGTGAGTACCGGGCGCGGGTGGGCCCGTACGTGCTGTTGCGCCCGGTCGGCGGTGGCCGGGAGTGGGAGGCCGATCCGGCGGAGGTCCGGGCGGCGACGCCGGAGGAGCGGCTGAGCGCGGGGGTGCGGGCGGCCAACGACCGGTCGGCCGCCGAGATCGCGGCGGCGGGGTTGCCGGTCGGGCACCGGGACGCCCGGTGGGCGCCGTTCACGATCGTGCCGGACGCGTCGGCGCGGCCGGAGTACGAGGCGCGCTGCGTCTCCGGGGAGGAGGCGGACTGCGGCGCGGGCTCGGGTGCCCGCCACAGTCCCTCGGACGTCGAGGAGTGGCAGCGGCGGCACACGCAGGAGACCCGGCACACCCGCTACCGCCGCAGCTTCGCGGACTACACGGTGCTGGAGGCGGACCGGCCGCCGGCCGGCGCGGACCGTACGGTGCCGCGCCGGTGACCGGTGCGGGAGCGGTCAGACCCCCGCGTAGGAGTGCTTGCCGGAGACGAAGATGTTGACGCCGTAGTAGTTGAACAGCCAGCAGCCGAAGGCGAGGAGGGCGATGTACGCGGCCTTGCGGCCCTTCCAGCCGGCCGTGGCGCGGGCGTGCAGGTAACCGGCGTAGGCGACCCAGGTGATGAAGGACCAGACCTCCTTGGGGTCCCAGCCCCAGTAGCGGCCCCAGGCGTCGCCCGCCCAGATGGCGCCCGCGATGATCGTGAACGTCCACAGCGGGAAGACGGCGGCGTTGACGCGGTAGGAGAACTTGTCCAGGGAGGAGGCGGCGGGCAGCCGGTCCAGGACCGAGACGGCGAAGCGGCCGGGGGTCCCGCCGGTGGCCAGCTTGTTCTCGTAGGAGTCCTTGAACAGGTAGAGGATCGTGCCGACCGCGCCGACGTAGAAGACCGCGCCGCAGAAGATGGCCGTGGAGACGTGGATGTACAGCCAGTACGAGTGCAGGGCGGGGACCAGCTGGTCGCTGGCGGTGTAGAGGACCGTGACGGCGAGGCCGAGGTCGAGCAGGACCGTGGTGATCAGCGGCAGGCCGAGCCAGCGGACGTTCTTCTTCAGCGCCAGCAGCACCAGGTAGACACCGACGGCGACCGTGCCGAAGGTGATGCTGAACTCGTACATGTTGCCCCACGGCGCCCGCCGCACGGACAGCGCGCGGGCGAGGACGCCGCCGAACGCGACGAGGAAACCGAGGACGGTGAGCGAGACGGCGATGCGGCCGTAGAGGTCGCCCTTCTCCGTGCCGCCGTGCGCGCCGGGGCCGTCGGGCACGTCGCGGGCGCCGGCCGCGGCCCGGACGACGACCTTCGGCCGCTCCAGTACGGCGGTGGAGCCGGCCTTGTTGACGGTGACGGCCGGGCCGGACTTCGCCTCGGCGCCCTCCTCGGTCAGCGCGGCGGCCGTCCGGCCGACCTTGCTGCGGCTGCCGAGGATCCACTCGGCGATGTAGGCGAAGAAGGCCAGGGTGTAGACGGCCATCGCGCAGTAGATCAGCGTGTTGCTGGTGCTCGCGAGGTTCTCGTTGGTCTCGGCGGCCAGCGTGGTCGCGTCGGCGAGAGTCACTTCTTCTCAGCCCTCTCGGCAGGTACGGCTGGGGTGTCGGGAGTGTCAGGGGTGTCGGGGGTGTCGGACGGTCGGGGTTCTTCCGGGGCCGCGGGCGCCCGGTCGTACAGGACCCCGGCGAGGTCGCCGAGTTCCTCGGGGAGCTTCGCGGACTCGCTGCGGCCGAGGCCGGCCATCTCCACGACGGTGACGCCGTCGGCGCCGCGCACGGCCCGCACCCACACCCGGCGGCGCTGGATGAACAGCGAGCCGGCCAGGCCGAAGATGGCGCCGACCGCGCCGACCAGTGCCCAGACGCTGCCGGGCTGCTCGGTGATCTGGAAGCCGGCCCACTCCTGGACGCCCTCGAAGGTGACCGACCCGGCGCCGTCCGGCAGGGTCATGGTCTGGCCGACGGAGAGCCGCTTCGCGAAGGGTTCGCCGTCGCTGTCCTCGTACTGCTCCAGATTGCTGGTGTCGAGCTGGTAGACGCTCTGCGGGATGCCGGAGTCGACGCCGAGGTCGCCGTGGTAGGCGTTGAGCGCGAGCCGGGGGTTCAGCAGGGCGGGGAACTGGGAGAACATCGTGCCCTCGCCCTCGCCTGCGAAGGTCGGCACGAACACGGCCGACAGGCCCAGCTGCTCCTTCTTGCCCTGGGCGTCGCGGTAGCCGTCCATGACCTTGATGGCGCCGGCGGAGGTCACGTTGTTGTCCTGGGGCAGCAGCGCGACGGCCTCGTGGTCCATCACGACCTTGCCCCGGCCGTCCTTGACTGTGACGACGGGCGCGTAGCCGTGGCTGACGAGGTACACCTTCGAGCCGTCGATGACCAGCGGCTCGTTGACCTTGATCGTGGTCTCCCGGTCCTTGCCGTAGGCGCCGACGCTGTAGTCGACGGTCGCCTGGTAGGTGCGGGGGGTGCCCTTGTTGGGGCCAGACGTCTCGTAGGTCCCCTTGAAATCCTTCAGGCTGAAGCTGAACGGGGCGAGGTTGTCCTGCGACCAGAGGCTGCCGGACTTGTAGTCGTCGTACTGGGTGAGGGTGTTGGAGAAGCCGTCGCCCTCCAGGACCAGCTTGTTGCCCTCGAACTTGAAGAGCTGGCCCCAGGCGAAGGCGATCAGCATCACGATCAGCGCGATGTGGAAGAGGAGGTTGCCGGTCTCGCGCAGATAGCCCTTCTCGGCGGCGACGGCGTCCCCGGAGACATGGGCGCGGAAGCGCCGCTTTTTGAGCAGCTTCAGCGCCTCTTCGCGGACCTGCTCGGGGTCGGCCCCGGTCCGCCAGGTGGTGTAGGCGGGCAGCCGGGTCAGCCGGCGGGGCGCGCGGGGCGGCCGGCCGCGGAGCTGGCCCACGAACTGCCAGGTGCGCGGGACGATGCAGCCGATGAGGGAGACGAACAGCAGGATGTAGATCGCGGAGAACCACACCGAGCTGTAGACGTGGAAGAGGCCGAGCTTGTCGTAGACGGGCGCGAGCGTCGTGTGGTCGCTGTGGAACTGCTCGACCTTGGTGGCGTCGATGCCGCTCTGCGGGATCAGCGAACCGGGGATCGAGCCCAGCGACAGCAGCAGGAGCAGCAGCAGCGCGACCCGCATCGAGGTGAGCTGCCGCCAGAACCAGCGGGCCCAGCCGATGACGCCGAGGGAGGGCAGGTTCGGCGCGTCCTCCTTGGGCGCGGTGGAGAGCTGGGAACCGGCGGCGCCGAGTTCCTGTTCCTCACCGGCCTGCCCGGCCTGGTCGGTGGTCGTCTTGCTCATCGCGTCAGATCCCTACAGTGAAGCCGTTGGACCAGGTCTGCATCTGCTGCACGATGCTGTCCCACGCGCCGGTCAGCAGCAGCAGCCCGGTCGCGATCATCATGGTGCCGCCGATCCGCATCACCCAGACGTAGTGGCGCTTGACCCAGCCGAACGCGCCGAGCGCCTTGCGGAAGGCGATCGCGGCGAGCACGAAGGGCACGCCGAGGCCGACGCAGTAGGCCACGGTCAGTATGGCGCCGCGCCCGGCGCTGGCCTGGCTGGAGGAGAGCGCGAGGACCGAGGCGAGGGTCGGGCCGATGCACGGCGTCCAGCCGATGCCGAAGAGCGCGCCGAGCAGCGGGGCGCCGATCAGTCCGGTCGCGGGCCTCTTGTGGAAGCGGAACTCGCGCTGGGTGAGCCAGGGCATCAGCCCCATGAAGAAGACGCCGAGGACGACCATGAGGACGCCCAGCACCTTGGTGAGGACGTCCCGCTCCTCCTGGAGCGTCTGGCCGAAGTAGCCGAAGAGCGCCCCGCCCGAGACGAAGACGACGGTGAAGCCGAGGACGAACAGGGAGGCGCCGATCGCCATCCGGCCGCGCCGGGCGTCGGCGAGGTCGGTGCCGGTGACGCCGGTCACGTAGGAGAGGTAGCCGGGGACCAGGGGCAGTACGCACGGCGAGAAGAAGGAGACGAGGCCGCCGAGGAGGGCGATCGGCAGGGCGAGCAGCAGCGCGCCGCTGCGTACGGTCTCGCCGGGGTCGGCGGCGAGCGTGGCGAGGGTGGCCGCTGGGGTCACGTCACTTCTCCGCCAGGACAGGCTTGATCATCTTGCGCAGCTTCTCCTCGCTGAGTGCCTGGAGGGTGCGCGCGGCGATCCTGCCCTCGCGGTCTATGACGAGGGTGGAGGGGATGGCCTGTGGGTTGAGGGTGCCCTTCTCGAAGCGGAGCATCAGCTTGCCCGTCGGGTCGTACAGGCTCGGGTAGCTGATCCCGTACTCCTTCTCGAAGGCCTTGGCCGGGCCGGTGGAGGTGTCGCGGGTGTTGATGCCGACGAACTGGACGCCCTCGTCCTTGACGTCGCCGTAGACCTTCTCGAAGTTCTTGGCCTCGGCGCGGCAGGGCGGGCACCAGGAGCCCCAGACGTTGAGGACGACGACCTTGCCCTTGTAGTCGGCGATGTCGAGCTGCCCGCCGTCGACGGTCTTGCCGGAGAGGTCGGGGACGTCGGCACGGTCGCCCTTGTCTACGGCGGCGATGCCGTTGGCGCCGGTGACGTAGTTGGTGTCGCCGCCGCCGCCCGAGGTCCCGCTGGAGCCGCACGCGGAGACGAGCAGCGCGCCGGCGACGGCGCCGACGGTCAGGGCGGCGCGGCGGCGGGCGCGGGCGGTGGTGCGGTTCGAGCGCAGGGGGGCTCTGCGGGCGGCACTCATGTGAAAAGTTTCGCATGTCCGTTCCGAGGATCTTGCGCACCCCCCTGGCACGGGCCCCGCCACCCCGAACCCGCACTTCAGGCCGTGGTCGGCGTGGCCTTGAGGAAGGTCTTCCAGCCGTCGGCCGGGGCGGTGCCGACCTCCAGGGTGCGCAGCCGCTCCAGCACCTCGGGCCGCTGCGCGTCGAGCCAGTCGGTGAACTGCCGGAAGGAGACCAGCCGTATGTCGCCGCCCTTCTCCCGCTCCCGCGCGATGTGCTTCAGCGCCTCCTCGACGGCGTCCATGTAGATGCCGCCGTTCCACTCCTCGAAGTGGTTGCCGACGAAGAACGGCGCCCGGTTGGTCTCGTACGCCCGCTTGAAGCCGGATATGTACGACTGGGCGGCCTGCTCACGCCACCCCGGGTAGTTGTGGGCGGGCGCCTTGGTGGAGTTGACGGACTGATTGGCGAGCATGTTGTAGTCCATCGACAGCACTTCGAACGAGTGCCCGGGGAAAGGTATCTGCTGGAGCGGCAGATCCCATATGCCGTTCTTCTTCACGGGCCACACCTGTCGCCCGCCGGGCGAGGAGGCGTCGTAGCGCCAGCCCAGCTCGCGGGCGGTGGGCAGCAGGTTCTCCTGGCCGAGCAGGCAGGGCGTGCGCCCGCCGACCAGTTCCTTGTCGTAGTCGAAGGGCAGGGCGGGCAGATCGGTCCACCCCGTGTGGGTCCGCCACTCGGTGACGAACTTCTTCGCCTGGTCGATCTCGCTGCGCCACTGCGCCGGCGTCCAGTCGGCGACCGAGCCGGACCCCGCGCAGAAGTGCCCGTTGAAGTGGGTGCCGATCTCGTGCCCGTCCAGCCAGGCGCGGCGGACGTTCTTCAGCGTCTCCTTGATGTGGCCGTCGGTGAGGTAGCCGATGTCGGAGGCGCCGCGCGGGTTGTTCGGCGGCTCGTACAGCCGCTGCTTCGACTCCGGCAGCAGGTACAGCCCGGAGAGGAAGAAGGTCATGTGCGCGTCGTGCTGCCCGGCGAGGTCGAGGAAGCGGGGGAAGAGGCCGTTGCCGACCTCGCCGGCCCCGTCCCAGGAGAAGACGACGAACTGCGGCGGCGCCTGGCCGGGCTCCAGCGGCTCGGCCGCTCCGGGCTGGTGCGGCTGCTTGCCGGTGTACTCCGTGGAGCCGTCCCCGATGGGGCGGACGGTCACGGTCGGCTTCGGTTCCGCGCTGCCGCCGGAGCCGGCCTCCGGCTTCAGCCCGTCCGCGTGGAGGGAGCCGCCGCCGCAGGCGGTCAGTCCGGCGGCCGCCGCGGCGCCCGCGCCGAGCCCGAGGGCTCCCCGCCGGGAGAAGGTACGGGTGAAGGTACGGGTGGAAGCAGGCATGACGGCCCCGTTCGTCGTTCGTCACGTTCTCTGTGGTCACCCGGTCAGAGGACGTGACGAACGGACGGGTTCCGGAAATACGTGCGGATAACGTAATGAACGTCACGAACCGCGACGTACGGAGCGAGGGGGCCGGGAGCGAGGAAGCCGGAGGTTCAGGCCCCGAACGCCTTGCCCTGCCCCTTCACCGGCTTGGCACCGGCGAGCAGGTGGGCGGGGACGAGATCGCGGGCCGGCTCCGAATAGCCGACGGAGACGATCTGGTCGCCCCGGTAGGTGAACGTCGTCAGCGACGCCAGCGTGCACTGCCGCTTGCGCGGGTCGTGCCAGAGGCGGCGCCGCTCGATGTACGACCGCACGATCCAGATCGGCAGCTGGTGGCTGACGACGACGGCCTCGTGCCCGCGGGCCCGGTCCTTGGCCGCGTCCAGCGCCGCCTTCATCCGGACGACCTGGTCGATGTACGGCTCGCCCCAGGACGGCTTGAACGGGTTGACGACGTGCTTCCAGTTGGCGGGCCGCCGCAGCGCGCCGTCGCCGATGCCGAAGGTCTTGCCCTGGAAGACGTTGTCGGCCTCGATGAGCCGCTCGTCGGTGCCGAGGTCGAGCCCGTGCTCCTTGGCGACCGGCGTCGCCGTCTCCTGCGCCCGCTCCAGCGGGGAGGCCACGACGTACGTCACGTCGCGCGGGGCGAGGTGCTCGGCGACCCGGTCGGCCATCCGCCGGCCCAGCTCGGAGAGGTGGTAGCCGGGGAGGCGCCCGTAGAGGACACCGGTGGGGTTGTCGACCTCGCCGTGCCGCATGAGATGCACGACGGTGATGTCACTGCTGTTGCTGCTGTTCACGTCGCTCATGCGCTGGTCGCCTCCGCCGCCGCGCGGGCCGCCGCCGGGAGGGCGTCGGCGATCCGCTGCACGGCCTGCTCGTCGTGGGCCGTCGAGACGAACCACGCCTCGAAGGAGGAGGGCGGCAGGCTGACGCCGCGCTCCAGCATGGCGTGGAAGAAGGCGGTGAAGCGGAAGGACTCCTGCGCCTTGGCGTCCTCGTAGTTCCGCACGGGCCGGTCGCTGAAGAAGACGGAGAACATGTTGGAGGCCGTCTGCACCTGGTGGGCGACGCCCTCCTTGGTGAGCGCCTGGCTCACGAGCCCTTGGAGCTGCTTCGAGACGGCGTCGATCGTGTCGTACGCCGCCTGGTCGAGGAGCCGGAGCTGGGCGAGTCCGGCGGCGGTGGCGACCGGGTTCCCGGAGAGGGTGCCGGCCTGGTAGACGGGACCGGCCGGGGCGAGGTGCCCCATGACGTCGGCGCGTCCGCCGAACGCGGCCGCGGGGAAGCCGCCGCCCATCACCTTGCCGAAGGTCATCAGGTCGGGGACGACGCCCTCGACCCCGTACCACCCGGCGCGGCTGGTCCGGAAGCCGGTCATGACCTCGTCGGAGACGAACAGCGCGCCGTTCGCGGCGCACAGGTCCTTCAGCCCCTGGTTGAAGCCGGGCAGCGGCGGTACGACGCCCATGTTGCCGGGCGAGGCCTCGGTGATGACACAGGCGATCTCGTCGGGGTGCGCGGCGAAGGCGGCGCGTACGGCGTCGAGGTCGTTGTACGGCAGGACGATGGTGTCGCTCGCCTGGGCGCCGGTGACGCCGGGCGTGTCCGGCAGGGCGAAGGTGGCGAGCCCGGAGCCCGCCGAGGCCAGCAGGGAGTCGACGTGACCGTGGTAACACCCGGCGAACTTGATCACCTTGGTGCGCCGCGTGAAGCCGCGGGCGAGCCGGATGGCGGACATGGTCGCCTCGGTGCCGCTCGACACCAGCCGCACCTGCTCCAGCGGCGCGACCCGCTCCACCATGGCCTCGGCGAGCGCGACCTCGCCCTCGGCGGGCGCCCCGAACGAGGTGCCGCGCGCGACCGCCTCCTGGACGGCGGCGATGACCTCGGGGTGGGCGTGGCCGAGGATCATCGGCCCCCAGGAGCAGATGAGGTCCACGTACTCGCGGCCGTCGGCGTCGGTCAGGTACGGGCCGGAGCCGGACACCATGAACCGCGGCGTGCCGCCCACCGCGCCGAAGGCCCGCACGGGGGAGTTCACGCCGCCCGGCGTGACGGCCGCCGCACGGTCGAACAGCGCCTGCGAGGCCGGTGCTTCGTATGGATATGCCAGTTCGCTCATGACCTGCGACTTCTCCGACCTTCTCGACCTTCTCCGACTTCTCGGACTCCGGCTGTGGGGGTGACCTCCTCAGGGTAGGCCAGCGGGCGGGGAGCGCCGGGAGGGGGAGTGAGCAGGGCGGGGCCTCCGCGACGTAAGAGGAGGTGCACGAGACGGAAGCGAAGCGTCGACGGGACGGACAAGGATGACCGATGATCGGACAACCGGTACCGCAGCTGTGACGTCTGCAAGACTGGGAGCGGACCGGAGCAGGCCGGAAGCCGGATAGGCCCAGTTCACACAGGGCGCGGGGACGGGGGCGGCCGGCCCCCTGCGGACAGATGTTTCACCGCACGTTTCGGCGGGCGGCCGTGGGGGAGGTCACTGACACGATGATCGGGTTGCGCGGCTGGGGCCACGCGTCCTAGAAAAGCAGTCGGGTGGAGATATGCATCGCGGTGGCGGACTGGGCGAGGGGACCGACGACCTGGGTCCTCGACGCGCCCGGCGGGGAAGGCACCGACGCGAGGCGGAGGAAACGACCGAAGCACGTCAGTCGCACGAGGCCCACGGCGGGCCGAACGAACCCGACCGGCTCGACCGCGGGGTCGGCCGGCCCGGGGCCGGGAGCAGGAATGGTGGTCGGGTGGGGGTGACGTACAAGTACTTCGGCGCGCCCGACGGCGCGACCGCGGCCCGCGTCCCGATCTCCATGCGCCCCGAGGAACTCGGCGGCGACGAGCTGGGCATGAACGGCATGTTCACGAAGATCAAGCCGGAGACGATGGCGGCGATGGTCCTCACCGGCATCGAGGGCGTCCCCCTGCACCGCGTCCCCCCGCTGGAGCTGGTCGTCCTCCACCCCGACTACGCGGTCGTCAAACTCCCGATGACGGTCGTCGACCCCCTGCGCGGCATCGGCGAGGAGGCCGTCGGCGCGGCGGCGTTCATCTGGTCGACGGTCCCGGACCGGGGCGGCCCGCGGGACGCGTTCAACGTCTACCAACTGCTCCACGAGTGGCAGGACTTCAGCCACCGGCTGCACGAGGCGGGACATCAGGCGTACTGCCTGGTGTGGCCCTGAGCCACCCGCCGGGCGCGGTCAGCCGCCCTGGCCGGCGCACCGCCCCCGCAGCCGGGCCGTCAGCCACGGCGCGTACCGCCGGTACAGCTCCTCGAAGGTGCGCCGGTCACCGCGACGGTGCGGTCGGGGTCGCCGTCGATGGTGTGGTCCATCGCCGTGATCTCCAGCTCGTCGGTACGGCAGCCGTCGGCCCCGTCGGTGCCGCCCTCCGGGCCGGAGCCGCTGCCCCCGGCCGCCCCCTGCTCGCCGCCGTCCTGACCGGAGCCGCTGCCCGCTCCCGCGCCGCTGTCGTCGGCGGAGGAGGCGGTGGACGCGGCCGACGGGTCGCTCTGTGCCGACGTACCGCCGTCGTCGCCGTCTGCGCGCTCCCCTCGGCTCAGCGGGTGCCGGAAGCGAGCGGACGAGGCGACGAGGCAGGAGGGGACGAGGCAGGAGGGGACGAGTGGCCGAGGTGGCGAGCGGAGGAGGCGTTACGCCGGCCCCCGGCCTACCGTGAAGCCGATCACCGAACCCCCGCCCTCCCGCCGGTACGCGAACGGCGCCCCGTCGTGGGCCAGCGCCACCTCCCGCACGATCGACAGGCCCAGCCCCGAACCGGGCCGGGAGCGGGCGTCGGCGGCGCGGTAGAAGCGGTCGAAGACCCGGCTCAGATCGTCGGCGGAGATCCCCGGCCCCCGGTCCAGGACCTCCACGCGGACGGTGCCCGGCCGGGCCGGTCCCGCGACGACGAGTTCGATCGGGGCGACCCCGTCCGGGTCGAACTTCGCGGCGTTCTCGACCAGGTTCGACAGCGCCCGCGCCAGCATCGCGGGCCGCCCCTGCGTGGTGGTGTCGCCGCAGGTCCGCACCGTGATCTTCCGGCCGGTACGGCGCCGGGCCGGCCCCGCGGCGTCGTACGCGATCTCCGCGACGTCGACACGCTGCGGCGGCTCGGCGTCGGACTGCCCGGCGGCGAGGTCGACCAGCTCGTTGACCAGGTCGGTCAGTTCCCGGGCCTCCTGGCCGAGGTCGGCGACCAGTTCCTCGCGGGCCGCCGGGGGCAGTTCGTCGATCCGCCGCAGCAGGGAGATGTTGGTCCGGAGCGACGTCAGCGGGGTGCGCAGTTCGTGACCGGCGTCCTGGACCAGCCGGCGCTGGTCCTCCTCGGACTGGGCGAGGCGGCCCAGCATCCGGTCGAAGGCGCGGCCGAGCCGGCCCACCTCGTCGAGGCCGTTCACCGGCACCTGGATGCCGAGCCGCCGGGTGCGGGCGACGTTCTCGGCGGCCGAGGTCAGCGCCACCAGCCGCCAGGTGATGCGCCGGGCCAGCCACCAGCCGAACAGGCCCGCGAGAGCCACCACCACGGCCATCAGGATCAGCGACTGGCGCTGGAGGGACCGCAGCAGGTCCTCGGTGTCGCTGAACTCCTGCGCCACCTGCACCGCGCCCCGGCCGTCGCCCAGGGCGACGGTGGCGATGCGGAACACGTCGTCGCCGACGTCGATGTCGTCGTGCTCGACCATCCGCCCGGCGCGCGCCGCACCGGCCGTCTCCCGGTCCGTGCCGGTGACCGGCAGCCGGGGCTCGGACGGGTCGGTGACGGCCCCGTCCGACCCGAGGACCTGCACGTCCGTACGGGCCGGGCGGACGATGTCGTGGCCGGGCGCGGCGGACGAGAAGTCCTCGGGGGTCATCCGCTGCTGCCGTACCTCGTCCCGCAGGTCCTGCACGACCTGGTCGAAGACGGTCTCCTGGTCCACGCGGACCAGCCGGGCGGCGGCGTTGTACGACAGCACGCCGACGAGGACCGTGACGACGGCCGTCACCGTCGCGAACGACACGGCGAAGGTGGTGCGCAGCGACGTCAGCCGGGGCCGCCGCCCGGCCCCGGCCGGCCGCGGCGGTTCCTCCTGGGCCACGGCTCAGTTCTCCCGCAGCACGTAACCCACGCCGCGCACGGTCTGGATGAGCTGCGGCGCGTCCGGCTCGTCGAGCTTGCGGCGCAGGTAACCGACGTAGACGGCGAGGTTCTTGGAGCCGGGACCGAAGTCGTAGCCCCAGATCCGGTCGTAGATGGTGGCGTGGTCGAGGACGACGCCGGCGTTGCGGACCAGCAGTTCCAGCAGCTCGAACTCGGTCCTCGTCAGCTCCAGCTCCCGCTCGCCGCGCCAGGCGCGGCGGGCCTGCGGGTCCATGCGCAGGCCGAGCGCCTCGATGTGGCGCTCGGTTCCGTCCGGCCCGCTCCCGCCGGGGTTCGGGGACGGTACGGGTTCCTCCGCGTACCCCTTGGCCGGTGCGGCGCCCGTACGCCGGAGCAGCGCCCGCAGCCGGGCGAAGACCTCCTCGACGTCGAAAGGTTTGACGACGTAGTCGTCGGCGCCCGCGTCGAGGCCGGCGATCCGGTCGGCGGTCTCCACCAGCGCGGTCAGCATGAGGATGGGGGTCGCGTCCCCCTCGGCGCGCAGCGCCCGGCAGACCTGGAGGCCGTCGATGCCGGGCATCATCACGTCCAGGACCAGGACGTCCGGCCGGCCCCGGTGGGCCTGCGCCAGCGCCTCGGCGCCGTCGGCGACCGCGGTGACGCGGTAGCCCTCCAGGGTGAGGGCGCGCTCCAGGGCGTTGCGGATGGCGCGGTCGTCTTCGGCGAGCAGCAGTGTCGGGGGCGATGTCGGGGGCACGCGACCAGTCTGCCAAGTCCGCGCGCCCCCGGCCGCGCCCGTACGCCTTCTTACCGGGCTCTCACCCGGGCTCTCACCCGAGCCGGTGCCCGCTTTCACCCGGGCCGGTGCCCGCCGCGCCCGAGCCGGTGGCGCGTTGCCCGGTCGGCGCTCACTCGCCGCCGCGCAGCGCCGCCAGCCGCTCCTCGAACGGGACGACCTCCTCGAAGGAGTCCCGGCGGGGCCGCCGCGGGGCCGCCGACAGCCCCGCCATCAGCGCGGCCAGTTCCTCCCCGGCCCGCTCGACGCGCCCGTCGAGTCCGGCGGCGCCCCAGTCCTCGGAGGCGGCGAAGACACCGGTCGGGACGACGACCGCCTTCAGGTAGGCGAAGAGCGGCCGCAGCGCGTGGTCGAGGACCATGGAGTGCCGGGCGGTGCCGCCGGTCGCGGCGATCAGCACCGGCTTGCCGGTCAGCGCGTCGGCGTCGGTGACGCTCAGCGCGTCGAAGAAGGACTTGAACAGTCCGCTGTACGACGCCGAGAACGTCGGGGTGACGACGATCAGGCCGTCCGCCCCGGCCACCGCGTCGAACGCGTCCGCCAGTTCCTGCTCGGGGAACCCGCTGGTGAACGTGTGCGCGATCGGCACGGCGAGGTCGCGCAGCTCGATCACCTGGACGTCGGCCGGCTGCGGCTCGGGCGCGGTGGCCGCCGGCGCGGCGACCGCGGCCAGGCGGTCGCCGAGCAGCCGGGTGGAGGACGGGACACTCAGTCCCGCGGAGACGACGACGAGCTTCACGCGTCCGCTCCTTCCTTGGCTTCCTTGGTCTTGCCGTCTGCGGCGGCGGCCAGCAGGGACGCGTGGTTCGGCGCGTCCGGCACGTTCGCGGGGCGGTCCTTGGCGAATTCCTTCCGCAGCACCGGCACGACCTCCTCGCCGAGCAGGTCGAGCTGTTCCAGGACGGTCTTCAGCGGCAGACCGGCGTGGTCCATCAGGAAGAGCTGGCGCTGGTAGTCACCGGCGTAGTTCCGGAAGCTCAGCGTCTTCTCGATGACCTGCTGCGGGGAGCCGACGGTCAGCGGCGTCTGCGCGGTGAACTCCTCCAGGGAGGGCCCGTGCCCGTACACCGGCGCGACGTCGAAGTACGGCCGGAACTCCTTCACCGCGTCCTGGCTGTTCTTCCGCATGAACACCTGGCCGCCGAGGCCGACGATCGCCTGCTCCGGGGTGCCGTGCCCGTAGTGGGCGTAGCGGTTGCGGTACAGCTCGATCATCCGCTTGGTGTGGTCGGCCGGCCAGAAGATGTTGTTGTGGAAGAAGCCGTCGCCGTAGTACGCGGCCTGCTCGGCGATCTCCGGGGAGCGGATGGAGCCGTGCCAGACGAACGGCGCGACGCCGTCCAGCGGGCGCGGCGTGGACGTGAACTGCTGGAGCGGCGTACGGAACTTGCCCTGCCAGGTCACGACGTCCTCGCGCCACAGGCGGTGGAGCAGGGCGTAGTTCTCGATGGCGAGGTTGATGCCCTCGCGGATGTCCTTGCCGAACCAGGGGTAGACCGGGCCGGTGTTGCCGCGGCCCATCATCACGTCCACCCGGCCGTCGGCCAGGTGCTGGAGCATCGCGAAGTCCTCGGCGATCTTCACCGGGTCGTTCGTGGTGATCAGCGTGGTCGAGGTGGAGAGGATCAGCCGCTCGGTGCGGGCGGCGATGTAGCCGAGCATGGTCGTCGGGGAGGACGGCACGAAGGGCGGGTTGTGGTGCTCGCCGGTGGCGAAGACGTCGAGGCCGACCTCCTCGGCCTTCTGCGCGATGGCGACCATGGCCTTGATCCGCTCACGCTCGGTAGGCGTCCGGCCGGTGGTCGGGTCGGGGGTGACATCGCCGACGGTGAAGATGCCGAACTGCATGGTCGCTCAACCTCCAAGTTGTTGACCGTTCAACTATAGCGGTGAACGACTGAGCCCACGACGTTATTCCGCCACTCCCAGCATGGCCGACGGCCGCCGGTGGCCGCGCCCCCGAGCGCCCGGCGGCTTGCCCGAGCGTGCACGGCAGGCGCACGCTCCCGCGCGCGGCGGTGATGGGAAGCTGGGCGGCATGCTGATCATCCGCTCCGCCGCCCTGTTCGCCGTCGCCGCGCTGTTCGAGATCGGCGGCGCGTGGCTGGTCTGGCAGGGCGTACGGGAGAACCGCGGCTGGCTGTGGGCGGCGGGCGGCGTCCTGGCGCTCGGGGCGTACGGGTTCGTCGCGACGTTCCAGCCCGACGCGCACTTCGGCCGCATCCTCGCGGCGTACGGCGGCATCTTCGTGGCCGGCTCGATCGCGTGGGGGGCGGTGGCGGACGGCTACCGCCCCGACCGATGGGACATCGCGGGGGCGGTGGTCTGCCTCGCGGGCATGGCATTGATCATGTACGCGCCGCGGGGGGAGTGACCTGCGGTCGGGGCGCACTCAGCAGGTCGGGAGCGCGTGCGGCGGATCGAGGGCGCGCGTACAAGATCGCGCAGTTCCCCGCGCCCCTGAAAGGGGCGCGGGGAACTGCGCGAGCAACCACGACGCACCCGCACTCGGGGCCGAAGCGCACCCCTCCTATCCTGACGAAACCCCTGCCCGCCCACCCCTCCCAGGAGCCCCTCCCATGCCCACCCCCTCCAAGATCGCCGTCGTGACGGGCGCGAGCAGTGGGATCGGTGCCGCCACGGCCCGGCAGCTCGCCGCCGCCGGCTACCGCGTCGTCCTGACCGCCCGCCGCAAGGACCGCATCGAGGCCCTGGCCGAAGAGATCACCGCGGCCGGCCACTCGGCGACGGCGTACCCGCTCGACGTCACCGACCGCGCCGCCGTCGACGAGTTCGCCTCCGCCTTCAGGACGGTCGGCGTCCTCGTGAACAACGCGGGCGGCGCACTCGGCGCCGACCCCGTGGCCACCGGCGACCCCGCGGACTGGCGCCGTATGTACGAGACGAACGTCATCGGCACCCTCAACCTCACCCAGGCGCTCCTCCCCCGCCTGGAGGCGAGCGGCGACGGCACGATCGTGATCGTCTCCTCCACCGCCGGCCACGGCACCTACGAGGGCGGCGCGGGCTACGTCGCCGCCAAGCACGGCGAGCACGTCCTCGCCGAGACCCTCCGCCTGGAGATCGTCGGCCGCCCGGTCCGCGTCATCGAGATCGCCCCCGGCATGGTGAAGACGGACGAGTTCGCCCTGACCCGCTTCGGCGGCGACACGGAGAAGGCGGCCAAGGTCTACGAGGGCGTCGCCGAACCCCTGACCGCCGACGACGTCGCCGACACCATCACCTGGGCCGTCACCCGCCCGCCCCACGTCAACATCGACCTGATGCTGATCCGCCCCCGCGCCCAGGCGTCGAACACGAAGGTGCACCGCGAGGCATGAGCAGGCCGGGCGCGCGCGGCGGGCGTCAGCCCTTCACGCAGACGACCTGCTTCAGCTTCGCCACGACCTCCACGAGGTCCCGCTGCTGCTCGATGACCTGCTCGATCGGTTTGTACGCACCCGGGATCTCGTCCACGACGCCGGAGTCCTTGCGGCACTCCACGCCCCGCGTCTGCTCCTCCAGATCCGCGGTGGAGAACCGGCGCTTGGCCGCGTTGCGGCTCATGCGCCGGCCGGCGCCGTGGGAGGCGGAGTTGAAGGACGCCTCGTTCCCGAGGCCCTTCACGATGTACGACCCCGTGCCCATCGAGCCGGGGATGATCCCGTAGTCACCGCTGCCCGCGCGGATCGCGCCCTTGCGGGTCACCAGCAGGTCCATCCCCTGGTACCGCTCCTCGGCCACGTAGTTGTGGTGGCAGGAGATCTCGGACTCGAAGACCGGCTTGGCCTTCTTGAACTCCTTGCGGACCACGTCCTTCAGGAGCGCCATCATGATCGAGCGGTTGTGCTTGGCGTACTCCTGCGCCCAGAACAGGTCGTTGCGGTACGCCGCCATCTGCGGCGTGTCCGCCACGAAGACGGCGAGGTCCCGGTCGATCAGGCCCTGATTGTGCGGCAGCTTCTGCGCGACGCCGATGTGGTGCTCGGCCAGTTCCTTGCCGATGTTCCGCGAACCGGAGTGCAGCATCAGCCAGACAGAACCGTCCGAATCAGTACATACTTCGACGAAGTGGTTGCCCCCGCCGAGCGTCCCCATCTGCTTCCCCGCCCGCTCCTGGCGGAACCTGACCGCCTCGGCGACCCCGTCGAACCGGTCCCAGAAGCCGTCCCAGCCGCCCGTCGCGAAGCCGTGCAGCCGACCCGGGTCCACGGGGTCGTCGTGCATGCCCCGGCCCACCGGGATCGCCTGCTCGATCTTCGAGCGCAGGCGGGAGAGGTCGCCGGGGAGGTCGTTCGCCGTAAGGGACGTCTTCACCGCCGACATGCCGCAGCCGATGTCCACCCCCACCGCCGCCGGGCACACCGCACCCCGCATCGCGATCACGGACCCGACCGTCGCGCCCTTGCCGTAGTGCACGTCCGGCATGACGGCCAGCCCCTTGATCCAGGGCAGCGTCGCGACGTTCCACAGCTGCTGCATCGCACCGCCCTCGACCGTCGCCGGGTCGGCCCACATCCGGATCGGCACCTTCGCGCCCGGCACTTCCACGTACGACATAACGACCCCATTCCCGCGGAACCACAACAGAAAGAAGAAAGCGCAAAAACTGGAGCCAGTGCTAACGAAAGGGATATCGGACCGGCATCCGCGGCAGCGCGTGCGATAGACATTGTCTCCAGCAGGGCCCCCCGCGCGGCAAGCGATTAACCAGCGGGGACACTGGACCACCGGCCGCATGGACCGGCCGCACGCCCCCGTCGAGAGGAGCCTGACCGTGCAGCGGAAGGCGTACGTATCCGGCACCGCCGCCCTCCTCGCGGCACTGCTGGCCGGCTGCACCGGAGGTTCCGGCGACGGCACGACGGACGACTCCAACCCGGACGGTTCCGGCACCACCTCGGCCGCGGCCCAGCCCGGCAAGTACCGCACCCTCCCCGAGCCCTGCGGCGTCGTCGGCAAGGACTCCCTCGACTCCCTCCTGCCCGGCATCCGGCAGCTCACGGACGAGGAGCAGCGCGCCAAGGCGTACGAGGGCGAGGCCACGCCCGCCTACGACAACGACCGCAAGGTCGGCTGCCGCTGGAAGGTCGACTCGGTGGACGCCACCGACCACCTCTTCGTCGACTTCGAGCGCGTCGTGTCGTACGACAACGCGGTCAGCGACGACAGCCAGGCGGAGCAGCTCTTCGCGACCAAGGAGGAGGACGCCGACCTCCCCGAGCCGACCGTCTCCGAGACCAAGCCGGTCGAGGAGTCGGTGGAGGAGTCCGTCAGCGCCTCCGGCAGCGACACGCCCACCGGTTCTCCCTCCTCGCCCCCCTCCGGGTCCGCCGGTTCTGCCGGTTCCTCTTCCCCGTCGGACGCCGCGTCCGGTTCCGCCTCGCCCGGCACGACCCCCGGCGCCACCCCCACCGACCTGCAACCCCGCCTCCTCGACGGCCTCGGCGACGAGGCGTTCCTCGACGACGCGCTCAACGACTCGGGTTCGACGGCCAAGCGCCGCACGGTGACTGTGGCGTTTCGCACGTCGAACGTCATCGTGACCATCGAGTACACCGAGCAGTCGGCCACGGTCGGAACCGTCCCCGACAGCAAGGAAATGCAGGACAGGGCCCGGAAACTCGCCTCCCGGCTGGCCGATTCGCTCAGCGGCTGACGCCCGGCCGCCCGTTCCCGCGCGCGTTCGTGAAGCTTTCGAAGAGGGACCGCACGGTTTCGCCACCGCGTACCGTGGCCCACCGGACCCGTTCCGAACGCCAAGTACACAAGTCTCATGAGTGAAGGAACCATGGAGCGACGAGTGCAGCGAGACCAGCGTGACGACCGACAGGCACAGCGTCTGAGCCGCGTTCTTGTCGGCGCGGCCGTCGTCCCCGTGATGCTGGTCGCCGCCGGCTGCTCCTCCGACTCCGGCTCCGGCTCCGGCTCCGGCTCGGACGAGTCCAAGTCCGCGGGCAAGGACGCCTCCGCCTCTGCGTCGGCGAGCCCGTCCCCCACCGTGCAGGCGGCGGCGTACGCCGAACTGCCGGACCCCTGCAAGGTGCTGTCGAAGAAGACGCTGAAGGACCTGCTGCCCAAGGGCGACTCAGGCAAGGAGGGTTCGTCCTCCGACACCGAGACGCGCGGCAGCTGCTCCTGGGACAGCCTCGACAACAACGGGGTCAAGGGCTCACAGTTCCGCTGGCTGAACGTCTCGACGCTGCGCTTCGAGTCGGACACCGCGCGCGGCGCCGCCGACGACCTGGCGCACACGTACTACGAGAAGCAGATCAAGGACGCCCAGAACACCGACGGCGCGAAGAAGGTCAAGAGCGACCTGTTCGCCGGGGCGGGCGACGAGGCGGCACTCGTCCAGTACGAGCTGAAGAAGAAGGAAGGCACCTTCAAGCAGCAGACCGTCGTCGCCCGCGTCGAGAACGTCGTCGTCACCCTCGACTACAACGGCGCCGGCCTGGCCGGAGACGAGTCCCCGGACGCCAAGGGCCTGGTGACGGACGCGAAGAAGGCGGCCAAGGAGGTCGTGGCCGCGGTGTCGGCCGCCAACGGCGACGGCGCCTCCGCGAGCGCGTCCCCCTCCACGTCCCCCTCCGAGTCCTCCACCAAAAAGGACTGAGCAAGGACCGACGAAGGACCGATAAGAAGCACCGGCGAAGGACCCGCAACGGGCGCTTCCCGCACCGGCCACCCGCCCTCCCGCACACATGTGCCACCCTGTAGCGCGCAACAACAGGCAACGGGAGGGGAACACGGGTGGCCGCGCCACTTCAGCTGACACGGATGCACCGAATCCTCATCGGGGTCGTTGTCTTCGGTGCCGTCATCATCGCCGGCATCGGCTTCGCCGGCTCCTACGCGGCCGTGCTCGACCTGGCCATGGAGAAGGGCTTCGGGAAGTTCAGCTACGTCTTCCCGATCGGCATCGACGCCGGCATCTGCGTCCTGCTCGCCCTGGACCTGCTGCTGACCTGGATCCGCATCCCCTTCCCGCTGCTGCGGCAGACGGCGTGGGTGCTGACGGCCGCGACGATCGCGTTCAACGGCGCGGCGGCCTGGCCGGACCCGCTGGGCGTCGGCATGCACGCGGTGATCCCGATCCTGTTCGTGGTGGCCGTCGAGGCCGCCCGGCACGCCATCGGCCGCATCGCGGACATCACCGCCGACAAGCACATGGAGGGCGTCCGCCTCACCCGCTGGCTGCTCTCACCGGTCCCGACCTTCCTCCTGTGGCGCCGGATGAAGCTGTGGGAGCTGCGCTCCTACGACCAGGTCATCAAGCTGGAGCAGGAGCGCCTCGTCTACCAGGCCCGGCTCCGCTCCCGCTTCGGCCGTGCGTGGCGCCGCAAGGCCCCGGTCGAGTCCCTGATGCCGCTCCGCCTGGCCCGTTACGGCGTACCCCTCGCCGAGACGGCCCCCTCGGGCCTCGCCGCGGCGGGCATCGAACCGGCCCTGCTGCCCCCGGCGCCCGCGCGGCGACAGCAGCAGTCCGCGCAGACCCCGGCGGCACCGGCCGCCGAGCAGCGCCGTGAGCTGGCCGGTCCGGGCGGAGCGCCCGGACCGGCCGGACCTGCCGGCCCCGCGGAGCAGCAGCCGCCCGTGGCGGACGAGGACAGCCCCTGGTTCAAGGCCCCGCTCCAGAAGGACTACCAGGGCGGCTACGACCCGACCTACGACCCGGCCGAGCAGTACGCGCAGTGGTACGAGGAGCAGGAGCAGGCGGACGAGTACCGGGAGCAGTTCGAGGAGGAGCCGCCCCCGCTCGAACCCTCGCCGGAGGAGACCGGCAGCTTCCCGATCCCGGTGTCGCCGGGCCGCACCCGCGAGCTGGGCGACGGTGGCGGCAACCCGGCCGAGGAGCCGACCGAGGAGGACTACTACCAGGTCTTCAAGAAGTCGATCTCCGGCAGCGGTTACCCGACGGAGCGGGAGTTCGGCGAGAACGTCGAGGCCGAGTTCGGCGTCGGGATCGCCCCGGAAGAGGCCAAGCGCATGGTCAACCGCTTCACCAACCGCTACAACGCGGAGCTGGAGGAGGACCACATCGCCTGACCGCGGTGCCTGACCGCAACACGGCACGCCGCGCCGCGGCACGGACATGGAGAGGGGGGCCTCCGAGGAGGCCCCCCTCTCCGTACGGTCGCCACGGCCGGTCAGGTCACTCCCCGAGCAGCACCCGCACCCGCTCCTGCCCCACCGCGAGCAGCAGCGTGGGCAGCCGGGGCCCGGTGTCGCGGCCGACGAGCAGCTTGTAGAGCAGCGCGAAGAACGTCCGCTGGGCCGTCTTGATCTCCGGCGGCAGCTCCTTGGGCGTGGCGTCGGCGGAGAACCCGGCCTGGACCTTGGGCACGCCGTACACGAGGTGGGTGAGCCCGTCCAGGGACCAGTGGTCGGCGAGGCCGTCGAGCAGCAGCCGTACGGACCGCGCCGACGCCTCGTCGAGGGAGTCGAGCAGCTCGGTGTCGGGCTTCTCCCGGACGATGGTCCGCTGGTCGGCGGGGACGTGGGTGTTGATCCACGCCTCGGCCTTGTCGTACCGGGGCCGGGCCTCGTCCAGCGAGGTCAGCGGGTCGGCCGGGTCCAGCTCGCTGAGGATGCGCAGCGCCTGGTCGGCGTGGCCGGCGGTGATGTCGGCGACGGAGGCGAGGGTGCGGTACGGCAGCGGCCGGGGCGTGCGCGGCAGGTCACCGGCGGCGGTGCGCACCGCACGGCCGTGCGCGGAGACGTCGGCGGGCAGCGCGCTGCCGTCGGCCACCTTCGCGTCGAGGCGGTCCCACTCGTCGTAGAGCCGCTGGATCTCCTGGTCGAAGGCGATCTTGAAGGACTGGTTGGGGCGGCGGCGGGCGTAGAGCCAGCGCAGCAGCTGCGGCTCCATGATCTGGAGCGCGTCGCCGGGGGTCGGGACGCCGCCCTTGCTCGACGACATCTTCGCCATGCCGCTGATGCCGACGAAGGCGTACATCGGGCCGATGGGCTGCTTGCCGCCGAAGATGCCGACGATCTGACCGCCGACCTGGAACGACGACCCGGGCGAGGAGTGGTCGACGCCGCTGGGCTCGAAGATCACGCCCTCGTAGGCCCAGCGCATGGGCCAGTCGACCTTCCAGACCAGCTTGCCGCGGTTGAACTCGTTCAGCCGGACGGTCTCGGAGAAACCGCAGACCGTGCAGGAGTACGTCAGCTCGGTGGTGTCGTCGTCGTAGGCGGTGACGGTGGTGAGGTCCTTCTCGCAGTTGCCGCAGTACGGCTTGTACGGGAAGTACCCGGCGGAGCCGGAGCCGCCGTCGTCCTCGGACGCCGCGCCGGAGCCCTCCTCGGCCTCCAGCTCGGCCGCGTCGACGGCCTTCTGCTGGGGCTTCTTGCCGGGCTTCTGCTTGGTCCGGTACTGGTCGAGGATCGCGTCGATGTCCGCGCGGTGCCGCATGGCGTGCAGAACCTGCTCGCGGTACACGCCGGAGGTGTACTGGGCGGTCTGGCTGATGCCGTCGAACTCCACGCCCAGCTCGCCGAGGGCGGCGACCATCGCGGCCTTGAAGTGCTCGGCCCAGTTCGGGTACGCCGAGCCCTCCGGGGCCGGGACGGAGGTCAGCGGCTTGCCGATGTGCTCGGCCCAGGTGTCGTCGACGCCGGGGACGCCGGCCGGGACCTTGCGGTAGCGGTCGTAGTCGTCCCAGGAGATCAGGTGCCGGACCTCGTGGCCGCGGCGCCGGATCTCGTCGGCGACCAGGTGCGGGGTCATGACCTCGCGGAGGTTGCCCAGGTGGATGGGGCCGGACGGGGAGAGGCCGGAGGCGACGACGATCACCGGAGCGGTGGCGGCCGGCGTTTTCGCGCCGGGGGCTCGGCGCTCCGATTCGGCGATGACCTCGTCCGCGAAACGGGAGACCCAGTCGGAGGTCTCGGTGCTCTGAGCCACGATCGGCCGTCCTTCTCTCTGCACAGGCTGCACGCGTGTCCGCACGGGGTGCGCGCGGGGTGACATTCCATTCTCACAGACCGGGTCGCGCTCGGGAAAACCGCTTTACCCCCCGTGAGAGACTGGACGGGTCTATCGATCCCCACGAGGAGAACGGCACACCTACCTATGGCTTCGGTCACGTCCCTCAGCGACTCCGTCCAGCAGCAGCTCAGCGCCGCCCTCTCCGCCGTCCGGCCGGAGGCGGCCGGCGCGGACCCGCTGCTGCGACGTAGCGACCGGGCGGACTACCAGGCCAACGGCATCCTCGCGCTGGCCAAGAAGGCGAAGGCGAACCCGCGGGAGCTGGCCGCCGAGGTCGTCTCCCACATCACCACCGGTGAGCCGATCGCGGACGTCGAGGTCTCGGGTCCGGGCTTCTTGAACATCACGGTCGCCGACCGGGCGATCACCGAGAACCTCGCCGCGCGGTACGCGGACGGCGACCGGCTCGGCGTACCGCTCAAGGACGACCCGGGCACCACCGTCATCGACTACGCCCAGCCGAACGTGGCCAAGGAGATGCACGTCGGCCACCTGCGGTCGGCGGTGATCGGCGACGCGGTCCGCGCGATCCTGGAGTTCACCGGCGAGACGGTCGTCCGGCGCCACCACATCGGCGACTGGGGCACCCAGTTCGGCATGCTCATCCAGTACCTGGACGAGCACCCGCACGAGCTGGACCACAGCGCCGGTGAGGTCTCCGGTGAGGAGGCCATGTCCAACCTGGACCGCCTCTACAAGGCCGCGCGGGTGCTCTTCGACTCCGACGAGGAGTTCAGGACCAGGGCCCGGCGCCGGGTGGTCGACCTCCAGGCCGGGGACGAGCGCACCCTCGCCATGTGGCAGAAGTTCGTGGACGAGTCGAAGATCTACTTCTTCTCCGTCTTCGAGAAGCTGGACATGGAGGTCCGCGACGCGGACATCGTCGGCGAGTCCGGTTACAACGACATGCTCGCGGAGACCTGCCGCCTCCTGGAGGAGTCCGGCGTCGCCGTCCGCTCCGAGGGCGCGCTCTGCGTCTTCTTCGACGACATCAAGGGCCCCGACGGCAACCAGGTCCCGCTGATCGTGCAGAAGTCGGACGGCGGCTACGGCTACGCGGCCACCGACCTCTCCGCGATCCGCAACCGCGTCTTCGACCTGAAGGCGGACACCCTCCTGTACGTGGTGGACGCGCGGCAGTCCCTGCACTTCAAGATGGTCTTCGAGACCGCCCGCAAGGCCGGCTGGCTGAACGAGGACGTCCGCGCCCACCACCTCGCCTTCGGTACGGTCCTGGGCGCGGACGGCAAGCCGTTCAAGACCCGGTCGGGCGAGACGATCCGCCTGGTCGACCTCCTCGACGAGGCCGTCGACCGCGCCTCCGCCGTCGTCCGGGAGAAGGCGCAGGACCTCTCCGAGCAGGAGATCACCGAGCGCGGCACCCAGGTGGGCATCGGCGCGGTGAAGTACGCGGACCTGTCGACGTCGGCGAACCGGGACTACAAGTTCGACCTGGACCAGATGCTGTCGCTCAACGGCGACACGTCCGTCTACCTCCAGTACGCCTACGCCCGTATCCGCTCGATCCTCCGCAAGGCCGGCGAGGCCCGCCCCGCCGCCCACCCGGAGCTGACCCTGACCCCGGCCGAGCGCGCCCTCGGCCTGCACCTGGACTCCTTCGCGGAGACGGTGGCGGAGTCGGCGGCCGAGTACGCCCCGCACAAGCTGGCCGCGTACCTCTTCCAGCTCGCCTCGCTCTACACGTCCTTCTACGACAAGTGCCCGGTCCTGAAGGCGGACTCGCCGGAGCAGGTGGAGAACCGCCTGTTCCTCTGCGACGTCACGGCGAACACGCTGCACCGGGGCATGGAACTGCTGGGCATCCGGACGCCCGAGCGGCTCTGACCCTCCTGCCGGACTGCCGGACAGCCGGACGCGCCCGCCGAGCGGCCCTCTTGGCCGCTCGGCGGGCGCGGTGGCTCAGGCGTAGTACCGGATCGTCCCCCGCATCCCCGCCACACTGCTCCCGCAGTGCTGCTCGTACTTCGCGGCGAAGTTCGTGACGACACCCGCGTCGTCCCGGACCAGCTTCAGGACCGTCAGCGTGCCGGTGGTGTCGGAGCAGGCGCGGCCGTTGCCCGCGACGCTGAAGCCGGCCACGCCCTCGCCGTCGGTGTTGGCGATGGGGTAGGTCCGTCCCGCCTCGAACTGCTCACCGGTGGGCGGGGTCATGAGGGCGGAGTAGCTCTCGCGGTTGCCCTCGACGTTGTACTGCAGGCCCCGGCCGCCGGCCCAGGGCCGCAGCCCGAAGATGCTCGTCGCCCCGGTGTGCCGCCCGCTCGCGCCCCGGCCGACGAAGTCGTCGGGGTCGCTGTCGTAGCTGTAGGACAGCGGCAGGGCGTTGTACTTGACGACACCCTTCAGCGCCGGCGCGGTCGCGCTGTCGCAGCGCTGCGTGTAGGCGGCGTCGAGAACGGTGACCTTCCCCGCCTCGTCGGTCTCGATCTGGTTGACCGAGAACCGGCCGTAGACGTCGTCGCAGTAACGGCCCTCGCCCGAGACGTCCAGCCCCGGGGCGCGACCGGTGCGGAGCGGGGCGCTCTCGACGTCCCGGTAGACACCCGGGCGCAGTTCCTCCCCCTTCGGCGCGGCGAGCGTCACCTCCCACCAGGTGACGTCCCCCTCGCTCTCCGCCCAGACCCGCAGCCGGAGTTCCTCGGCGTCACCGATGACCGTGATCTCCGCCGTGCCGGACGTGTAGGCGGCCGTGCCGCCCTGCCCGACGGAGTCACCGGCCTCGCTGGTGTGGCTGTACTTCGTCACGGCGACCGGTTGCCCGCCGGCCGCCCGCGCGGGTACGGAACCGGCCGCGGTGAGCGCGATCGTCGCGGTCAGCCCGGCCAGTCCGCCGAGGACCGCGTGTCTCCATCCGGTGCGAGTACGCACGGGTGGTTCCCCCTCCGTGAGACGGGCGCCCCTGACGGAGCGCCCGAACTGGTGTGTCACAACGACCAGTTGGCTATCCCACGTTTCTTCACACAAACCTCTGGAGTCGCCCTCAGCACACGTCGCGGTACAGATTGGCGAATTTCGCGAACGCCGCCTGCGTCGCCGGCCCGGCGACCCCGTCGACGTCGAGGCCCGCCTTGAGGTTCACGTTCAGCATCCGCTGCAACCCCATGACCGTGTTGGGGCCGACGATCCCGTCGATGTCGTCGTTGTACCAGTTGTGGTCGCGGAAGAACCGCTGCGCCGCCTTCCAGCTGTCGGAGCCGAGCAGCCCGTCGATCGTGCCCACCCGGTAGCCAAGGCCGCGCAACGCGCACTGCCAGTCCTTGGCCTGCGCCTTGCTGAGCCCCAGGTTGACCACCGCCAGCGGCGCCACCTGCGCACTCCCCGACTGCTGGACCGCCGTGGGCGCCGCCACCGCCGCGCCCACCGGCCCACCGGCGGCGATCCCGACTGCCGCGGTGACACCGACCAACGCCTTCACGAGAACTCGCATACTGTTCCGTTTCCCTCCGTACGACGTGCACTGGCCGGAACGAGACTGCCGGTCCCCCGCACCGTGCGACCACGGCCGGCGTCGATGTGACGGCATCCCGGGACGTCCCACCCACTGACCTGCTGGGACGCGGGAGGCCGAGTCGCTACCGTGGGACGCACAGCAGCGTCCGGTGGGGCAGCAGCGTCCGGTGGGGGAGACATGTCGCGTTGGAAGTCACTGCCCGCCGAACTCCACCCGCGGATACGCGCCTTGATCGCGCGGCTGCGCGCGGCCAAGGACCGTGGCGGACTGAGCACGCGCCGACTCGCCGCCGAGACCGGCTACAGCGCCCGCTCGTGGCAGCGCTACCTGAACGGCGGGTCACTGCCGCCCGCAGCGGCCGTCGAGGCACTGGCCCGGGTCACCGGCGACGACCCGGTCCGGCTGCTGGCGCTGCGCGAGGCCGCCGCCGAGCACTGGACGCGGGGGCGGCCGCTCCCCGCCGGTCCTGACGCCCAGGACGACCCGGCGGTCCCGCCCCCGCCCCCGCCCACCGAGCGCTTCGTGTACGGGCGTTACCCGCGGGCCCTGGTCACCGCGGGAGCCGCGGCCCTGGTGCTCTCCGTCTCGCTGGCGCTCGTGCTGGCCGTACGGCTCGCCGACACCCGCGAGCAACTCGCGCACGCGCGCGCCGACACGGTCGCGGCGGCCCCGGCCACCGTGTCGGCGTCCCTCGTCCCGGTCGTCTACCCCTGCCGCCCACGACGCGACGCCGACGGCGACGGCACCTGGTACGCCGGACTGAGCCGCACCAGCACCGCCATCCTCGCGTACACCCACGTCGGACCCGAGGTGGCCGAGGCGCAGTGCCTGCTGCGCCGGACGGGCATCCCGCCGGGAGACATCGACGGTGTCTTCGGCCCGAAGACGCAGCGCGCGGTCGAGCGCGTCCAGCGGCGTGAAGGGCTGGTCGTGGACGGCGTCATCGGCCCGCACACCTGGAAGGCCCTGCGGGAGGCGGACGCCGAGTGAGCGCGGACCGGACACCGCCGCACACCCCCCTGGTCGCGGCGCTGCGGGAACTGAGAGCCCGCACGGGGCTGAGCCTGGCGGCGCTGGCGCAGCGGACGCCGTACAGCAAGTCCTCCTGGGAGCGTTATCTCAACGGCAGGACCCTGCCCCCTCGGGGGGCCGTCCAGGAGCTGTGCCGGATCGCGGACGAGCCCGGCGGACGGCTGCTGGCCCTCTGGGAGATCGCCGAGTCGGAGGCGAGCGGACGCGCGGCGGTCCTCGCCCCCGCCGACGCGGAGCCACCCCGACCAGCGACAGAACGACCCGCGACACCACGGCCAGCGACACCACGGCCAGCGACAGAACGACCAGCGACACCGCGACCGACGACACCACCGCCGCCCGCGCCGGGGCCGCCCTCGCCGGGGCCGCCCGCGCCGGAGCGTACGCGGGCTCGCCGCCGCACCCGGCTGATGACCGCACTGGCGGCGGCGTACGTCCTGCTCGCCGGCGGCATCGCCCTGGCGCTCCTCCTGCTGCCGGGCCGGGACCCGGCGGACGACGGTCCGCTGCCGGCCTCCGCCCCCGCCCCGTACTCCACCGGCCCGCAGTGCCGCGGCGCCGCCTGCGAGGGCCTGGACCCGCTCCGCCTGATCTGCGGTATCGACCCCGAGACCCTCACCACGTACCGCACCGCCACCGGAGCCCACGTCGAACTGCGCCACAGCGCCAAGTGCGGCGCGGCCTGGGCCCGGACGTGGGGCACCAGCACCGGCGACCGCCTCGACCTCACGGTGGCCGGTCCGACCCACACCGCGCGCGTCAGGAACGCGGACGACGCCGCCGCCTACGTCTACACCGCCATGGCCGCGGCCGGCCCCGGCTCCGCGGTCCGGGCCTGTTTCCGGTCCGCGTCGGCGGCCGGCGGACCGGAGTGCGTCACCGCCCGCGTCGCCCCCGCCCGGTCGCCCTCACCGCGGTAGCGGGCAGCAGGGCGGCCCCCAGCCGCCGCAGCCCCTCGCCGATCTCCTCCGGCGTCTGCGTCACGAAGCACAGCCGCATCGTCGACCGGTCCGGCGCACCGGCGTAAAAGGGGGCGCCGGGCACGTACGCCACGTCGTGCCGGACCACCTCCGGCAGCAGCTCCGCCGTGTCGTACGCCGCCGGCAGCCGGACCCACAGGAACATCCCGCCCTCCGGCCGCGTCCACCGCGACCCGGCGGGCAGCGCGTCCGCCAGCCCGGCGAGCATGGCGTCGCGGCGCTCCCGGTACGCTCCCGCGACCCGGCGGACGTGCGCGTCCAGATCCCGGTCGGCCAGGTAGCGGGCCGCGGCGAGCTGGTTGACGGTGGGGGTGTGCAGGTCGGCGGCCTGCTTGGCCACCGTGCAGGCCCGGCGCAGCGCGGCGGGTGCGCGCAGCCAGCCGAGCCGCAGCCCCGGCGCCATCACCTTGGAGAAGGAACCGAGCAGCACGGTCCGGTCCCGGGCCCCCTCCCGCGCGGCGATCCACGGCACCCGCTCGCCCTCGAACCGCAGTTCGCCGTACGGGTCGTCCTCGACGATCCACAGCCCGCACCGCCCCGCGACCTCGGCCACGGCGATCCGGCGCGCGGCGGACATGGTGCGTCCGGTCGGGTTCTGGAAGGTGGGGACGGTGTAGAACAGCTTGGGCCGTTCGCGTACGACCAGTTCCTCCAGCGCCCGCGGGTCGGGTCCGTCCCCGTCCCCGGGCACGGCGATCACCCGTGCCCCCGCCAGCCCGAACGCCTGGAGCGCCGCCAGATAGCAGGGGTCCTCGACCAGGACGGTGTCCCCGGGTTCGAGCAGGGCGGTGGCCAGCAGTGAAAGCGCCTGCTGGGAGCCGGTGGTGACGAGGAGGTCGTCCGCCTCCGTCGCCAGTCCGCGCGCGGTGGTGCGCTCCGCGAGCGCGGCGCGCAGCGCGGGTTCCCCCTCGGTGGTGGCGTACTGGAGGGCCTGTCCGGGCACCTCGGCGAGGACCGCCCGGTACGCGGCGGCGATCCCCTCGGCGTCGAACAGCTCCGGGGCCGGCAGCCCGCCCGCGAAGTTGATCACCTCGGGGCGGGCCGTGACGGCGAGGATGTCCCGTACCGGCGACCCCCCGGCCGACCGTACCCGCGCGGCGAGCGGGGGCACGGGGGCGGTCGGCACGGACACGGGGGCGGCGGGCACGGGGGCGGCGGGCACGGGGGCGGGCGCGGCAAGGGTCATGCCCGCACCCTAGGGAGACGCGTGCCCTCTACACCGGCATTTCCGGGATGCGGACGTCTTCCCGTGGGGCGGACGCTCAGCCCTTCCGCCCGACTCCGGCGTACACGTTGATGTCCGCGTCCGTCACATCGTTGATGTCCCGGTACCGGACCTTCTCGATGTCCTCCAGACCGGCCAGGTAGGCCGGCTCCGGCTGCTCGGGAACGGGCGCGGCGTCGTCCGCGCGCCAGTGGTGCACCGGCACGACGCCCGGCTCGACCGGCTCCAGCCCGTTCTCCGTGAAGAACCGCTCGACGTCCGCCTTCGACCGCAGTACGAACGTGAACCCCCGCTCGGTGTACGTCCGCTGCACCGCCCGGATGTTCTCCGGGTTGAGGTCCTCGGTGAGGTGGCTCAGGACGATCCGGCTCCCCGACGGCAGCGCGTCGATCAGCTCCCGCACGATCGGGTACGCCTCCTCGTCCTCCACGAAGTGCAGGATGGCGACCAGGCACAGCGCGATCGGCTGGTCGAAGTCGAGTGTCTTCGCCGCCTGTTCGAGGATGTGCGCCGGGTTCTTCAGGTCGGCGTCGATGTAGTCGGTCCGCCCCTCGGGCCCGCTGGTGAGCAGCGCGCGGGCGTGCGCGAGGACGACGGGGTCGTTGTCGACGTACACCACCCGCGACTCGGGCGCGGTGCGCTGGGCGATCTGGTGGACGTTCTCCGCGGTGGGCAGGCCGGTGCCGATGTCCAGGTACTGCCGGATGCCGTCCTCCCGGGACAGCGCGGTCACCGCGCGCCGCAGGAAGTCGCGGTTGTGCCGGACGTCCAGGTAGCCGCGCGGGTTGGCGGCGAGCCCGGCCGCCGCCGCGTTCCGGTCCGCGGGGTAGTGGTCCTTGCCGCCGAGGAAGACGTCGTAGACGCGGGCGGGGTGCGCCTTGCTGCTGTCGATCCTCCTCCGCAGCTCCGCGGGGTCCTGGCTGAGGGCGTCACCGGGCATGGCGTACTCCGAGATCTCACGATGGGTCACGAGGGCCGAGGGGGGTGCAATCACCTTACGCGGCACGCCTGTTGACCGTTCACCGACCCTTCGCCTCACCCCTTCGAGTACTGCTCCCACTTGTCGCCGCCCAGCGGGTAGCCGTAGTAGTCGGTCTGCCCGGCGCTGGTCCGGAACGGCGTCCCGCCGTTGTCGATCGTGACCGTGCCCTTGCGGGCCCCGCTGGACCAGTCCAGCTCCAGCTGCCAGCGCACGTCGTGCCCGCTGGTGTGCGCGGTGACGTAGAAGACCTCGGGGTCGCTCTCGCTCACCTTGTACGGGAAGCCCTTCTGCCCGTTGACGGGCGTGGCCAGCGGATTGCCGAGGTCCAGCGAGATGTCGAACGACTTCGTCCCGACGCCGCCTCCGCAGCCGACGCCCATCGCGTACTCGTCCCAGGTGAGCGGCGCGGCGCTGCCGACGACCCGGACGTGCAGCGCCTCCAGGACCACCGTCTCCTCGCCCGTCCCCTGCACGGTGAGGGCGACCTGCTGCCGGTCGGCGGCGACGGCACCGAGGGTCTTGAGCCAGCCGTTCGCGTCCTGCTGCGGGGGCGGCTCGGAGACGTTGCCAGGACTGCGGTCGATGAGGAAACTCTGCTCGCAGGGCACGTCCCAGTAGTACGGGGTGGTCTGCACGGTGACCGGGACGGCGCCGACGGCCGCACCGGCGCCGGCGGAGGCACCCCCGCCCTGGTCCGCCGTGGCCCGCGCGCTCGCCTCCTCCTTCTCCCCCTTCTTCGACTTCTCCGACTCCTCCGACGCGGTGGCGCTCGGGCTTCCGCTCGGGGACGCCGACGACGTGCCGGAGGCCGAGGGACCGACGGACCGTGCGTCGGGCGACCCGGTCGAGGAGACGGTCGCCCCGGCGGCGTCGGCGTCCTCCGGTCCGCCGTCCCCGTCCGGGAGCAGCGCGAACACGAGCGCCGCGGCGGCGACGAGGCCGGCACCGGTCCCGGCGTACACCGCGCGCCGGGACCGTTTCCCGGTTGCGGTGGCGGTGGGAGCGGGGGCATCTCCTACGACGGTGACGCCGGCGGACTCCTCGTCGGCCCCGGCGGGGAGAGCCTCATCCGCAGCCGCCTCCTCCGAAGCAGCCCCCTCCGAAGCAGTCCCCTCCGAAGCAGCCTCCGCCAAGACCGGCTGCTCCTCCTTCACCCCCCGCAGCGCGTCGGCCCGAATCCACCGCCGATGGAGTTCCAGAAGCTCCTCGGGGGTCGCCCGGCACAGGCGGGCCAGCCGTTCGACGGGGGCGAACTCCGTCGGTACGACCTCCCCCTTCACGTACCGGTGCAGCGTCGACGCGCTCATGTGCAGCCGCTTGCCGAGTGCCCCGTAACTGAGTCCGGACCGTTCCTTCAGCTCACGCAGAAGTCCCGCGAAATCGTCCGCCGCCACCGTTTCTCCCGCTCCCCTTGTCCCCGCACCGCATCCCAGACCAAGGACGTTCCTCCAGGTCAGGGTGGTTCCACCCGTCCCAGCGTCCCGCATGTTCCGCCATGGCTGGCGGCCGGGACGGACGCTGCCGCAGGCTGTGATCAGTCAAGCAGCCGCTCCCGGCAACGGTCGAAGCGGCGCACTCCCACCAGCCTGTGAAGGGGCTCATCATGTCCGCTCGCACCACCCGTGTCCGCCTGTTCGCCGCCACCACCGTCGCGCTGGCCGCGCTCTCCCTGACGGCATGCGAGGACGGAACGGCCACGGGCCTGCGTACGTCGTCCTCGTCCTCGTCCTCGTCCTCGTCGTCGGAGCAGCCGGCGGGGTCCACCACGGCGGAGACCGGCGGCAGCACGGCCGCCCCCGAGGAGGAGCCGTCGGCCGGCACGGACACGACCGGCGGCAAGGACGCGGCCGGCTCCACGGACGGTGATTCCTCGTCCGCCCCCGGCGACTGCTCCGCCTCGGACGTACGGATCACCGCGACCGAGGTCCCCCGCCCGATCAACCATCTCCTGCTGACGGCCACCAACACCGGCTCGCAGACCTGCGCCCTGCCGACGTACCCGGCGGCCCGGTTCGGCGAGGCGCAGTCCGTGCCGCCGGTGGTGGAGAACAGCAAGCCGCAGTCGCTGACGATGCTGGAGCCGGGCGGTGCCGGTTACGCGGGTGTGCTGCTCTCGTCGGGCGACGGCAGCGCCGACAACGGCACCACGGCGACGTCGCTGACGATCCCGTTCGACGACGGTTCCGTGGCCACGGTGACGCTGCCGTCGGACGGGGTGTACATCGACGACTCCCTGAAGGTCACCTACTGGCTGACCGACCAGGACACGGCCCTGACCTACTGACGGCTCACTGATGCAGGCCGCGGGCCACCTCGGTGGCCCAGTACGTGAGGATGTTGCGCGCACCGGCCCGCTTGATGCCGGTCAGCGCCTCCAGGATGGCCTGGTCCCGGTCGATCCAGCCCCGCTGGGCGGCGGCCTCGATCATCGAGTACTCGCCGGAGATCTGGTAGGCGGCGACCGGTACGTCGGAGACCTCCGCGACCTTCGCGAGGATGTCGAGGTAGGGCCCGGCCGGCTTGACCATCACCATGTCGGCGCCCTCCTCCAGGTCCAGCGCCAGCTCCCGCAGGGCGTCGCCGATGTTGGCACCGTCCTGCTGGTAGGTCTTGCGGTCCCCCTTCAGGGACGACCCCACGGCCTCACGGAACGGCCCGTAGAAGGCGGACGCGTACTTGACGGTGTAGGCGAGGATCGCGACGTCCTCCCGGCCGATCTGGTCGAGCGCGTCCCGGATGACCCCGATCTGCCCGTCCATCATCCCGCTGGGTCCGACGACGTGGGCGCCGGCGTCGGCCTGCACCTGGGCCATCTCGGCGTACCGCTCAAGGGTGGCGTCGTTGTCGACGCGCCCCTCGCTGTCCAGCACCCCGCAGTGCCCGTGATCGGTGAACTCGTCGAGACAGAGATCCGACATGACGAGCAACTCGTCCCCGACCTCGGCCCGTACGTCCGCGAGGGCGACCTGCAGAATCCCGTCGGGGTCGGTACCGGCGGACCCGAGGGCGTCCTTCTTCTCGTCCTCCGGCACGCCGAACAGCATGATCCCGGAGATTCCGGCCGCGACCGCCTCGGCGGCGGCCTTCTTCAGACTGTCCCGGGTGTGCTGCACGACCCCGGGCATCGCGTCGATCGGCACCGGCTCGCTCACGCCCTCGCGCACGAAGGCGGGGAGGATGAAGTCGGCGGGATGCAGCCGCGTCTCGGCGACCATCCGACGCATGACGGGAGTGGACCGCAGCCGCCGGGGCCGCGCACCGGGAAAGGAACCGTACGTCGACATACCGTCCACGCTACGCCCGCCCCGCCCATGCCTTTGCCGACGATCAGTCGGCCCGGCAGTCCCGGCACACCGATCCCTCGGGCGCGCGGATCGCCCGCCCGCAGTCGCCCGCGCAGTTCGTGAGGGGCAGCCTTCTGGGAGGCGGCTCGACGACCACCGAAAGCGCCCGCACCGCCGACGCCCGCTCCACCGGAGCCCGTGTTTCCGGGCTCCGGTGAGACTCACTGATCGCACACGCGATCGATCTCCGCCCATACGGTCTTGCACGGCACCGGCCCGCTGCTGACCCCCCACCGGTCCGCCAACTCCTCCACGAGCAGCAGCCCGTACCCGGACTCCGCGATGGCCTTCGGCCCCCGGACCGGCAGGCACTCCCCGCGCGTGTCGGTCACCTCGATGCGCAGGGCGCCGGACGCGGTGACGGACAGGTCGAGCCGGAAACCCCGTCCGGACACGTGCCCGTGCAGCGCGGCGTTGGCCGCCAGCTCGGCCACCACGAGGCGAGCGGGGTCCAAGGGCAGGCCCCATTGGCGCAGTTGCTCGACCGCGAGCAGCCTCGCGAGACGGGCGCCACGGCGGGTGGCGGAGAGGGGGACGGTGAAGTGCCGGGTACGGGTGATGTTTCGGTTCACGTCACAGAGAGTGTCCATACGTACGTACTCTGTGAAGGGCATCGCCCCGTGCGGACCAGGGCTGTCCAGATGGCGGCCGGTTCCGTCCGGAACGTACGGCGGGAGGGCTGTAGGCATGAGCGGCGAGTGGGACGCGGGTCCGGAGGACGACGAGGCCGCGGGCGTGATCAGGACGGTCGCCCGGCAATTGAAACTGTGGCGCGAGTCGGCCGGCCTCACCCAGCCGGAGTTCGGAGCGGCCATCGGGTACGGGGAGGAACTGGTCTCGTCCGTCGAACGGATGCGGCGGATTCCTCGTCCCGAGTATCTGGAGAAGGCGGACGAGGTCCTCAACGCGGGTGGCAAGATCGCGGCGCTGAAGAAGGATGTGGCGGAGGTCCGGTACCCGAAGAAGGTACGTGATCTGAAGCGCATCGAGACGGAAGCGGTTGAGCTGTGCGCTTACAACAACTCGGTCGTCCACGGGCTGTTGCAGACAGAGGAGTACGCCAGGGCTGTCTTCGACGCCCGTCGGCCAGCGCTGACCGAGGATGAAGTCCAGCAGCACGTCGCGGCCCGCATGGCGCGTCAGGAGGTCCTGGACCTACTGACCGGGCGGCGCGTTTTCAGCTTCGTTCAGTGTGAGTCGACGCTGCGCAGAAGCATCGGGGGCAGGATTGTGTTGCGACGACAGCTCGAACGGCTGTTGGAGGTGGGCCAGCGGCGTAACGTCGACCTCCAGGTCCTGCCACTTGACCGCGCGGAGAACTCGGGACTCGACGGTGCCTTCCGGCTCCTCAAGCTCGCTGACGGGAACACGGTCGCCTTCAGCGAGGCTCCACTCACCAGCCGAGTGACGACCGACCCCAAGGAAACGACGGCCCTCGACATCCGCTACGGAGCGATCCGGGCTCAAGCGCTGAGCCCTCACGAGTCGTTGGCCTTCATCGAGAAAGTACTGGGAGACAGCAGAACATGACGCTCACGACATCCGCAGCCGCCACCGCCCTGGAATGGATAAAAAGCAGCTACAGCACGTCTGACGGGCCGGACTGCGTCGAGGTGGCCGCCCTTCAACAGGTTGGGGTCCTGGTCCGTGACTCGAAGGACCCCCTCCGAGGCCACCTCACCCTCACTCCCGCCACCTGGGCGGCCTTCCTCCCCCACGCCTCCACCTGACCCACCCCCCTCCCAAAGTCCCGCCGCCCGCGCGTGATCACGCACGCGACGCACCACCACCACCCGCCGCCGCCAGGCGCGTGAGCCACTCACGCAGCAGCCGCTGCTCGGCGTCGGTCAGGACGTCCGCGTCGTCGGGGAGGGCGGCGCGCAGCGCGCGGGCCGCCGCGGCGGGACCCGGCTCCGCGGCGGACGTCACCGGCTCGGCGCCGGTGATGGCCGCGATCATGGATTCGCGCAGCGCGGTCAGCAGCGCCGGGTCGCGGCGGTCCGCGGGGGTGGAGTGCCAGGTGACGACCGCGCCCTGGCCGGTCGCCTGGATGATCTGGGCGGCCAGTTCCTCGGAGACCCGCAGCCATCCCCCGGCCGCCAGTCGGCGCACCCGCCCCTGGAGGATCTCCAGACCCGCGCGGTGCGCGGTGTCCGAACCCCGGACGGCGGCCCGGTTCATCACCGCGAACAGTTCGGGACGGGAGACGCCGAACCCGACCACCATGTCCCAGCCACGGCGCAGTTCCTCCACGGGGTCCTGCGGGGCGGGGTCGAACTGCTCGCGCTTCCGCTCCAGGAACTGGGCGTAGCCGTGCTCGGCGACGGCTTCCAGGAGCCCTTCCTTGTCGCCGAAGAGGCGGTAGATCGCCGGTGGCTGCGTACCGGCCGCGGCGGCGACCGCGCGGGTGCTCACCGCGCCGGGGCCTCCGCTCTCCAGCAGCTCGACGGCCGCCTCGACGATGCGGCGGCGAGGACTGTCGATGGAATCGCGCGTAACCATGAACCAATGTTACCGGCTATCCGATAACAACGATACTTCCAGTGTTATCGTCGAACTGTTTCCACCGGAAACAGCAAGAGGCAGAGACCAGTGTCGGGAGTACGAATGATCATCGTGACCGGAGCCACCGGAAAGCTCGGCCGCCGTGTTGTCGAGCGCCTTCTGGAGCGCGTTCCCGCAGCTCAAGTCGGCGTCAGCGTCCGCGATCCCCGCCGGGCCCAGGACCTCGCCGACCTCGGCATCCGCGTACGGCAGGGCAGCTTCGACGACCCCGCCTCGCTCGTGCACTCCTTCGAGGGTGCGGGGCAACTGCTCCTCGTCTCCCTCGACCGCACCGGCCAGGAGTGCGTCAGCGGCCACCGCACCGCCATCGACGCCGCCGTGCGGGCCGGCGTCGGCCGCATCCTCTACACCAGCCAGATGGGCGCGTCCCACGACGCCCGCTTCCAGGCATGCCGCGACCACGCCGAGACCGAGGATCTGCTGCGCGGCACCGGTCTGCCCTGGACCGCGCTGCGCAACGGCTTCTACGCCTCCAGCGCCGTGCAGTTTCTGGAGCACGCCCGCCGCACCGGCGACATAGCCCTCCCGGCCGACGGCCCCGTCGCCTGGACCGGCCATGACGACCTCGCCGAGGCCAGCGCGGCGATCCTCGCCGGAGAAGCCCGCTTCGAGGGCCCCACCCCGCCGCTCACCGGACCGGCGGCGCTCGACTTCGACACCATTGCCGCGATCGCGTCCCGGATCACCGGACGCCCCTTCACCCGCACCGTCGTCCCCGACGCCGCCTACCGCGACCAACTCCTGGCACACGGCGCCCCGGCCCCGATCGCCGACCTGATGCTCAGCATCTTCGACGCGGCCCGCAACGGCGAGTTCACCGCCGTCGACCCGACGCTGGCCAAGCTGATCGGGCGCGAGCCCGCCGTCTTCCGCACCGAACTGGAGTGCGCCTGGGCCGAGTGACCCGTAAGCGACACGTTCACATCACGAATCCACCACGCCACCTTCACACGTGAGGTTCCCGGTCATACCGTCACCCCCGCACGCACCACCGCAGGGGGGAACCATGACCAACCCGTACGGCCCGTACACCACACCGCCACCGCCGCCTCCGCCCCACATGCCGCCCGGCGTCACCCCGCCCGCCCCGAAGTGGGCCCGCAAGCGCTACGTACTGCCCGCGCTCGCGCTCGCCCTCTTCGTCGGCGTGGGCATAGGCACCGGCGGCGAGGACGGCACGAAGAGCGACGCGAAGACCACGGCCGCCGCACCCGGCCCGACCGTCACGACGACGAAGACGGTGACGGAGACCCCCGAACCCGAACCGGCCGAGACGGTGACCGCCGAGGAGACCGTCAAAGTGAAGGTGAAGGTCACGGTCACCGAGACGGTCACCGCCGAGGCCGCCGCAGCCGACAGCGACGACTCGGGCGATGCCGGCAGCGACGACGGCGGCTCGGTCTACTACCAGAACTGCGACGCCGCCCGAGCGGCGGGCGCCGCCCCCGTCCGCGTCGGCGACCCCGGCTACGGCCGCCACCTGGACCGCGACGGCGACGGCGTCGGCTGCGAGTAGCCCGGGGACAACGGGAGCAGCCCGTAAAGAAGAAGGGCGCCCCCCCGGGGGGCGCCCTTCCTCACGTGGTCGTGGTCGACCGGCGTCTCCGTGACCCCGGCCGCCGCTCGCTCGGCCGCGTCACCGGATCACCCGCGTCCACCGCCGCCGCCCGGCGCCGCGCGCCGAAGTCCGCGAGGGCCTCCGCCAGCTTCAGCACGGACGGTTCGGGGGCCATGACGTCGACCCGCAGCCCGTGCTCCTCGGCCGTCTTGGCGGTCGCCGGGCCGATGCACGCGATCACCGTGACGTTGTGCGGCTTGCCCGCGATGCCGACCAGGTTCCGGACCGTCGAGGACGACGTGAACAGCACCGCGTCGAAGCCACCGCCCTTGATCGCCTCGCGGGTCGTGGCCGGCGGCGGCGACGCGCGCACCGTCCGGTAGGCGGTGACGTCGTCCACCTCCCAGCCCAGCTCGATCAGCCCGGCGACCAGCGTCTCCGTGGCGATGTCGGCGCGCGGGAGGAACACCCGGTCGATCGGGTCGAAAACGGGGTCGTAGGGGGGCCAGTCCTCCAGCAGCCCCGCCGCCGACTGCTCACCGCTCGGCACCAGGTCCGGCTTCACGCCGAACGCGATCAGCGCCTTCGCGGTCTGCTCGCCGACCGCCGCGACCTTGATCCCGGCGAAGGCACGGGCGTCGAGCCCGTACTCCTCGAACTTCTCCCGGACCGCCTTCACCGCGTTGACCGAGGTGAACGCGATCCACTCGTACCGCCCCGTGACGAGCCCCTTCACGGCCCGCTCCATCTGCTGGGGCGTGCGCGGCGGCTCGACGGCGATGGTCGGCACCTCGCTCGGCACCGCCCCGTAGGAGCGCAGCTGGTCGGAGAGCGACGCCGCCTGCTCCTTCGTACGCGGTACGAGCACCTTCCAGCCGAACAGCGGCTTGGACTCGAACCAGGAGAGCTGGTCCCGCTGGGCGGGGGCGGAGCGCTCGCCGACCACGGCTATCACCGGCCGGCCGCCGTCCGGCGACGGCAGCACCTTCGCCTGCTTCAGCGTCTGCGCGATCGTGCCGAGCGTGGCGGACCAGGTGCGCTGCCGGGTCGTCGTACCGGCGACCGTCACCGTCATCGGGGTGTCCGGCTTGCGGCCCGCCGACACCAGCTCACCGGCCGCGGCGGCCACCGAGTCCAGCGACGTCGACACCACCACCGTGCCGTCGGACGCGCCGACCTCGGTCCAGCACCGGTCCGAGGCCGTACGGGCGTCCACGAACCGCACGTCCGCGCCCTCGGCGTCCCGCAGCGGCACACCGGCGTACGCGGGCACACCGACGGCCGAGGCGATACCGGGGACCACCTCGAACGGCACCCCCGCGGCGGCGCACGCCAGCATCTCCTCGGCGGCGTACGTGTCGAGCCCGGGGTCCCCGGACACCGCACGCACGACCCGCCTGCCGCCCCGCGCGGCCTCCATGACAAGATGTGCGGCATCCCGCACGGCGGGGACGCCCGCGGTGGTTGACGAGCCGTCAACTACCGCTAGCTGAGGCGTGCCTGTGCCCACTGCCGGACCTGCGGACGGGTCCGGGTCGGTGTGCACTTCGGCCACGCCGTGCCGGGCATGCGTACGTACGACGTCGAGCACCTCGTGCTCGGCGACGAGAACGTCCGCGTGCGCCAGCGCCTCCACGGCGCGCAGAGTCAGCAGTCCCGGATCTCCGGGTCCGGCACCGAGGAAGGTGACGTGCCCGTGGTCCGGACCGGCGGGAAGGGTGGTGGGGCTCAATGTGCTCGCTCCCCCATCAGACCGGCCGCGCCCTGGGCGAGCATCTCGGTGGCGAGTTCGCGACCGAGCGCCAGCGCCGCCTCGTGCGTCTCGGGCACGGGACCGGTGGTGGACAACTGCACCAGCGTCGAGCCGTCGGTCGTGCCGACGACGCCGCGCAGACGCATTTCCTTGACAGTCTGCCCGTCGGCCAGAAGGTCGGCCAGCGCCCCGACGGGTGCGCTGCAACCGGCCTCCAGGGCGGCGAGCAGTGAGCGCTCGGCCGTTACGGCGGCCCGCGTGAACGGGTCGTCGAGCTCGCCGAGCGCGGCGATCAGCTCCGCGTCGTGCGCGGAACATTCGATCGCCAGTGCCCCCTGGCCGGGGGCGGGCAGAACCGTGTCGACCGACAGGGAGTCGGTCACCTCGTCGTGCCGGCCGAGCCGGCTGAGCCCGGCGGCGGCGAGGACGACCGCGTCCAGCTCACCGCTACGGACGAACCCTATGCGGGTGTCGACGTTGCCGCGGATCGCGACCGTCTCTATCTCCATGCCGTGCGCGCGGGCGTACGCGTTCAGCTGCGCCATGCGCCGGGGGGCGCCGGTGCCGATGCGCGCGCCGCGCGGCAGGTCGGTGAACTTGAGGCCGTCCCGGGCGATCAGCACGTCCCGCGGGTCCTCCCGCTCGGGCACGGCCGCCAGGACCAGGCCGTCCGGCTGCGCGGTGGGCAGGTCCTTCAGCGAATGAACCGCGAAGTCGACCTCACCCCGCAGCAACGCCTCGCGCAGCGCCGCGACGAACACACCCGTGCCGCCGATCTGCGCGAGCTGCTCCCGCGACACATCGCCGTACGTGGTGATCTCGACCAGTTCGACGGGCCGTCCGGTCACCTGGCTCACGGCGTCCGCCACCTGCCCGGACTGGGCCATGGCGAGCTTGCTCCGCCTCGTCCCCAGTCTCAGTGCCTTCTCAGTCATGCCGGCCCTCGGTTCTTCTCATTGCTGTTTACGGCCCGGGAGACGGAGGCCACCGTCTCGGGGTCGAGGTCGAACAGGGTGCGCAGCGCGTCCGCGTACCCGGCGCCGCCGGGCTCGGCCGCGAGCTGCTTGACCCGCACGGTCGGCGCGTGCAGCAGCTTGTCCACCACACGCTTGACGGTCTGGGTGATCTCGGCCCGGTGCTTGTCGTCCAGGCCGGGCAGCCGGCCCTCCAGGCGGGCCACCTCGCTGGCGACGACCTCGGCGGCCATCGACCGCAGCGCCACGACGGTGGGGGTGATGGTCGCGGCCCGCTGCGCCGCGCCGAACGCCGCGACCTCGTCGCCGACGATCCGCCGCACCTGGTCCACGTCGGCCGCCATCGGAGCGTCGGCGGAGGCCTCGGCGAGCGACTCGATGTCGACGAGGCGCACCCCGGCGAGCCGGTGCGCGGCCGCGTCGATGTCACGCGGCATCGCGAGGTCGAGGAGGAAGAGGACGGGTTCCGGGCGCGGGACCTCGGCGACCGGCTCGGGGCGGCGCATCTCGGGCACCCGGCCCGCGACGGCCGCGGTGGCGGCGAGCGCCCCGATCAGCTCGGCGTCGGTATCGGAGAGACCGGCCGGGCGGGGCCGGTCCACGGCCGTGCCGCCCGCCACCCACGCGGCGTGCTGCTCCAGCGTCGCCGCGTCCATCCCGGCCACGGCGGCCTCCCCCATGACGGAGAAGCCGGGCTGTACGGCGGAGAGGTCCAGCGGGCAGCCGTCCTCACTGCCGACGCCGGCGGGCGGCAGCGGGGCCCCGGCGTCCGCGGGCTCCGCCGGGACGATCGCGACAGGTACGCCCGTACGTCCTTCCACCGCCGCCGTGACGGCGTCGGCGGTGAGCACCAGGCCCGTCGCGCCGGTACAGGAGACGGCGATGTCGGCACGTGTCAGCTCGGCCGGCACCGCGTCCATCGGTACCGCGCGGGCCAGCACGTCCGTGTCGTCGCCCTGGACCAGGATCCGCGCGAGGCGCTCGGCGCGCTCGAAGGTGCGGTTGGCGACCACGATCTCGCCGACCCCGGCGCGCGCGAGCGTCGCGGCGGCCAGCGAGGACATCGAACCGGCGCCGATGACCAGGGCCGTCTTCCCGGCGGCCCAGCCGGAGACGTCGGCGCCCGCGGCGAGCTGCTCCAGGCCGAAGGTGACCAGGGACTGCCCGGCGCGGTCGATGCCGGTCTCGGAGTGGGCGCGCTTGCCGACCCTGAGGGCCTGCTGGAAGAGGTCGTTGAGGAGCCGTCCGGCGGTGTGCAGGTCCTGGGCGCGCGCCAGGGAGTCCTTTATCTGCCCGAGGATCTGGCCCTCGCCGACGACCATCGAGTCCAGCCCGCACGCCACCGAGAACAGATGGTGGACGGCCCGGTCCTCGTAGTGCACGTAGAGATAGGGAGTCAGCTCGTCCAGGCCGACGCCGCTGTGCACGGCGAGCAGCGTGGACAGCTCGGCGACCCCGGCGTGGAACTTGTCCACGTCGGCGTAGAGCTCGATGCGGTTGCAGGTGGCCAGCACCGCGGCCTCGGCGGCCGGTTCGGCGGCGACCGTGTCCTGCAACAGCTTGACCTGCGCGTCCGCGGTGAGCGAGGCCCGCTCCAGGACGCTGACGGGAGCGCTGCGGTGGCTGAGTCCGACGACGAGGAGGCTCATGCCGGCATCACGGCGGGGACGTCCCCGTCGGGTCCCTTGTCGGCGGGCGCGCGGCGGGCGGCGGCGGGCGGCACCGGGCCCTCGGCCGCGGCCTCCTCACCGGCCTTGCGCTGCTCGTGGAAGGCGAGGATCTGCAGCTCGATGGAGAGGTCGACCTTGCGCACGTCGACGCCCTCGGGGACGTTCAGCACCGTCGGCGCGAAGTTCAGGATGGAGGTGACACCGGCCCCCACGAGCCGGTCGCAGACCTGCTGGGCGGCGCCGGCGGGCGTCGCGATCACGCCGATCGACACCCCGTTGTCCTGGATGATCGTCTCCAGCTCGTCGGTGTGCTGCACCGGGATGCCGGCGACGGGCTTCCCGGCCATCGCGGGATCCGCGTCTATCAGCGCGGCGACCCGGAAGCCACGGGAGGCGAACCCGCCGTAGTTGGCGAGCGCGGCCCCGAGGTTGCCGATGCCGACGATCACGACCGGCCAGTCCTGGGTGAGGCCGAGTTCGCGGGAGATCTGGTAGACGAGATACTCGACGTCGTAGCCGACGCCCCGGGTCCCGTAGGAGCCGAGGTAGGAGAAGTCCTTGCGCAGCTTCGCGGAGTTGACCCCCGCGGCGGCGGCCAGCTCTTCCGAGGAGACCGTGGGTACCGAGCGCTCCGACAGTGCGGTCAGCGCGCGGAGGTACAGCGGAAGCCTGGCGACGGTGGCCTCGGGAATCCCTCGGCTGCGGGTCGCCGGTCGGTGTGTTCGGCCAGTTGCCACGGTGCTCCTGCGGGTAGAGCGGGGCTGTAGGCGGTCATACGTCCCTACATGACCGCCCCGTCGAATGCAGGCTATGTCTTTGTGAACGCGTGCACAAAGATGGTGTCCGATTTGCCCGGCCAACGTGACCGGGGTCACGCGCCCCCGGCGCACGAACAGGGAACCGGCGCGCTCGCGCACTCGTTCCTCTCCTATTGGGGGCAAAGCCGTACACGCTCCTCACGATCAACGCCCCCGAGACCAAGTCGCCATCGATTTTAAGCGACCATCCGGTTTCACTCGGACTACTCGGACCACTTGGACCAGTCGGTCTACCCGTCCAGTGCCCTGCGCAGGCGCTCCTCGTTCACACGCCAGAAGGTGTGCTGCTCCCCGTCGACGAGGACGACCGGAATCTGCTCCCAGTAGGCGTCGTGGAGTTGGCGGTCCTCGGTGATGTCCTTCGGCTCCCACGGGACACCGAGGTCGCCGCAGACCTTCTCGACGACGAGCTGTGCGGCATCACACAGATGACAGCCGGGTTTGCGGATGAGGGTGACGTGATGGTTCTCAGGACGCTCGGGACGCGGCGGCGTCTTTCTGCGGAAGACGGGGCTCATGCCGGCCATTCTCGCGCGCCCGCGCGCCCCCGGGGACACCCCTCGGGCAAGCGCACCGCCTGCCCGCCGGACCCGCCGACGCGCCCGGCGGACGGCACCTTTAACGACACGGACGCCCAGAGTTCACAGCCTCCCAACCTCTCCACTCCGGAACACCCGAACAGACTGGCTATGCTCACGGGCATGGCCGCTCTCCGATGGCTCACTCCCCGTAGGCGCTCCGCCACGGCGCGCAGCGTGCTGGCCGGCGAGGCCTCGGCAGAGGCCGCCCGCAAGTCGACCCAGGACCTCCCCGCACCCGAGTCGGGCGGGGAACCGGACTTCCCGGTCCACGGCGACGACCGCGCCGCCGCCTTCTTCGACCTGGACAACACGGTGATGCAGGGCGCCGCCCTCTTCCACTTCGGCCGGGGTCTGTACAAGCGCAAATTCTTCGAGACCCGCGATCTGGCCCGCTTCGCCTGGCAGCAGGCGTGGTTCCGGCTGGCCGGCATCGAGGACCCCGAGCACATGCAAGACGCCCGCGACTCGGCCCTCTCCATCGTCAAGGGTCACCGCGTCTCCGAGCTGAGCACGATCGGCGAGGAGATCTACGACGAGTACATGGCCGAGCGCATCTGGCCCGGCACCCGCGCCCTCGCCCAGGCCCACCTCGACGCCGGCCAGAAGGTCTGGCTGGTCACGGCCGCGCCCGTGGAGATCGCCCAGGTCATCGCCCGCCGCCTCGGCCTGACCGGCGCGCTCGGCACCGTCGCGGAGTCCGTCGGCGGCGTCTACACCGGCAAACTCGTCGGCGAACCCCTGCACGGCCCCGCCAAGGCCGAGGCCGTCCGCGCCCTGGCCGCCGCCGAACGCCTGGACCTCACCCGCTGCGCCGCGTACAGCGACTCGCACAACGACATCCCGATGCTGTCCCTCGTCGGCCACCCCTACGCGATCAACCCGGACTCCAAGCTGCGCCGGCACGCCCGCGAACTGGACTGGCGGCTGCGGGACTACCGCACCGGCCGCAAGGCGGCGAAGGTCGGCATCCCCGCCGCGGCGGGCGTCGGCGCCGTCGCCGGCGGCACGGCCGCGGCGATCGCCCTGCACCGCCGCCGCCGGTGACGCCGTGACGCCGTGACGCCGTGACGCCGGCCAACCCGTCTGACGTACCCCCGGGACACTCCCTTCAGTCCCGCTTCACCCACCTGGGCACAACACGTTCCGTAGCTACGCGGAATACAGACCAACTCGATCAATAACCGATCACTCTCCGGCACTTGATCAGCCGTAATTCGGTTACGTAAGCGACGTAATCGATGATTTGAGCAACTGGGTGTAGCAGGGCCTGTACGAAGCGTTATTCTCCTCAGACGCATTCCGGTACCCCTCCGTCGCTACGACGGGTGAAAGGTCCCGCACTGCACGTGATGGAAGCTCTGCCTCTGGGAGTCCCGTGTACCCACACGTCGGGGTTGACGCCTCGGGCCTGGCTACGCTGCGCGCAACGGTCAAAACGATCCAAGACCGGTTGAGCGACTTCGTCCCCACCGCGTACGCCGTCCCCGCCCTCGCCGCGGCCACCGCACCCGTCGGCCCGTGCTACGCACTGGCCGACGGCAGCGCGGCCGTGGGCAGACGCGGGCGGCCGTCCGGGACGACGGCCCGCCGTCCTGCGGCGGACAGCGACAGTGCCCGGATGATGGACCTGGTCGAGCGCGCCCAGGCCGGTGAAGCCGACGCCTTCGGGCGTCTCTACGACCAGTACAGCGACACGGTGTACCGGTACATCTACTACCGCGTCGGCGGCAAAGCCACCGCCGAGGACCTGACCAGCGAGACCTTTCTGCGCGCCCTGCGCCGGATCGGCACCTTCACCTGGCAGGGCCGCGACTTCGGCGCCTGGCTGGTGACGATCGCCCGCAACCTCGTCGCCGACCACTTCAAGTCCAGCCGCTTCCGGCTGGAGGTCACCACCGGCGAGATGCTCGACGCCAACGAGGTCGAGCGCTCACCCGAGGACTCCGTCCTGGAGTCCCTCTCCAACGCCGCCCTGCTCGACGCCGTACGGCGGCTCAACCCCCAGCAGCAGGAGTGTGTGACCCTGCGCTTCCTCCAGGGCCTCTCGGTCGCCGAGACGGCCCGCGTGATGGGCAAGAACGAGGGTGCGATCAAGACCCTCCAGTACCGTGCCGTCCGCACCCTCGCCCGGCTGCTGCCGGACGACGCCCGCTGACCCGCCCCCAATTCACGCACGGTGGCAGCCCGTTGACTCGACGGTTCCGTCGCCCGCCGTCCGTAACCCAAGTGCCGCGCCGCTCGTTGTGCGGGATGCAGGCTCCCTGTGGTCACTCCCTGGCCGACTTCGATCACACGATCGTGTGGTTGTGGTCAGGGCGTGCAACCCTCAGGACCCCCTGGGGAGTCGACCGTCATGACGAGAGGAGGTGCCGCCAGTGATCGCGAACGTATCGGCACACCGGCGGGCGAACGCCTTCGCCCAGGCTCTGGAGGAGCAGTCCGAACGGGACGCGGCGGCCGATCGGTCCGAAGGACCGGAACCGGCCCAGGCCGCCGCGGACCGGACCGATCAGGACCACTTGCTGGCCCTGACCACCGGTCTCGACGCACTGCCCAAGCCCGAGCTGGACCCGGAGGTCAAGGTCGTCCAGCGGGCCCAGCTGGTCGCCGCGTTCGAGGCCATGCTCCAGGAAGGCGCTACGAGCGGCGAGGCAGACCCGTCGGTACCCGAGCAGCGCCGCGCCCGCGGCGCCCACCGGGCGGCACCGCTCAAGCGGTTCCGCCCCCGCAGCCGGCTGGCCAAGGGCCTCACCGCCGGCGGACTCAGCGTCGGCGTGGCCGCCGGAGCCTTCGGCGGAGTCGCCGCCGCCAGCTCCGACGCCCTGCCCGGCGACTCGCTCTACGGCCTCAAGCGCGGCATAGAGGACTTCAAGCTCGGCCTCGCCGAGGGCGACACCGAGCGCGGCAGCAGCTACCTCGACCGGGCCTCCACCCGGCTCAGCGAGGCCCGCCGGCTGATGGAGCGGGGCCGCAGCGGCCCCCTCGACCACGAGTCCCTCGGCGAGGTCCGCCGCGCCCTGTCCGGCATGCAGCACGACGCGGCCGAAGGCCACCGACTGCTCAGCGAGGCCTACGCCCGTGACCCCGACACGCTCAGCCCCATGCAGACGCTCTCCGCCTTCTCACGCTCCCACCGGGAAGCCTGGGGAGCCCTGCGCGAGCGGCTGCCCGTGCAGCTCGGCGACGTCAGCGAGCAGGTGTCGTCCGTCTTCGACGCCATAGACGAGGACGTGGCCCCGCTGCGCTCCCTGCTCCCCCAGCCCCCGGCCCCGGACGACACGGGCGGCGACGGACAGGGCGGCGGCACCGGCGCCGAGAGCACCGCACCGTCCCACACCGGCCGCTCGGCCCCGCCCAGCACCGGCCGGGACGACCCCGCCGAGAAGGACAGCACCGGCAGCGACAGTCCCAGCCAATCGGCCGACGCCGACAGCGACGACGACGGCCTGCTCGGCGGCAGCACGGGCGGCCTCCTCGACCCGCCGAAGGAGACCACGCCCACCTCCCCCTCGACCGGTGGCAAGACGCCCGTCCCCGAGCCGGACGTCACCCTCCCGCCGCTCCTCCCCGGCCTTCTCCCGGGCCTGGGCATCGAGGGCGAGGACGCCGACTAGACCGTTCGGACCGTACGGCGGTGGGGCACCCCCACCGCCGTACGCGCACGTCCAGAACACCGGTCCAGAAGAACACCGGCCCAGAAGAACACCGGTCCGGAGGGGCACCGGCCTAGAAGAACACCGACCGACGCTGCACCAGCAGCTTGTACAACGTGTGCTGGATCTCTTCCCTGACCTGGTCCGTCAGGTTGAACATCAGCATCGGGTCCTCCGCCGCGTCCTCCGGGTAACCGCTCGTCGGGATCGGCTCGCCGAACTGGATCGTCCACTTGGTGGGCAGTGGCACCGCGCCCAGCGGCCCGAGCCACGGGAACGTCGGCGTCAGCGGGAAGTACGGGAAACCCAGCAGCCGCGCCAGCGTCCGCGCGTTCCCGATCATCGGATAGATCTCCTCCGCCCCCACGATCGAGCACGGAATGATCGGCGTCCCCGCGCGCAGCGCCGTCGACACGAAGCCGCCCCGGCCGAACCGCTGCAACTTGTACCGGTCGCCGAAGGGCTTGCCGAGGCCTTTGAAGCCCTCCGGCATCACCCCGACCAGCTCGCCCTGGCCCAGCAGCCGCCCCGCGTCCTCCGCACAGGCCAGCGTGTGACCGAGCTTGCGGGCCAGCTCGTTGACGACCGGCAGCACGAAGACCAGGTCCGCCGCGAGCAGCCGCAGGTGCCGCCCCGCCGGATGGTTGTCGTGGACCGCGACCTGCATCATCAGGCCGTCCAGCGGCAACGTCCCGGAGTGGTTGGCGACGATCAGCGCACCGCCCTCGGACGGGATGTTCTCCACGCCCTTCACCTCGACCCGGAAGTACTTCTCGTACACCGGGCGCAGCACCGACATCAGCACCTGGTCGGTCAGCTCGGCGTCGTAGCCGAAGTCGTCGACCTCGTAATCACCGGTGAGCCGCCGGCGCAGGAAGGACAGACCGGCCGCGATCCGCCGCTCCAGCCCCCCGTCGTCCCCGCCCCGCTCCGCCACGGGCTCCTGCTCCGCCGCGGACCCCGGGTCCCCCGCGGTCTCCTCGACGGACAGGGACTGCACCTCACGGACCGTCGCGGGCTCCGCCGCCCCCTTGCGCCGGCTCCCCGGCACCCGGCGCCGCGCGGCGCGCTGCACGGCACCCCCGCGGGACCGGTCGTCGTCGAACGGAATGACCTTGGCATCAGCCATCGTTGATGCGCTCCTCAGTTGGCGCTCTGCGTCGGGGGGTGGCCGCCGTCCGCGAGGGACAGCGCGGCGATCCGGTCGACGGCCTTCGCGACGGCCTCCGGCGGGAGCAGCCCCGGCTCCCGGCTGCGCGCGAAGTCCGCGAACGTCTGCGCGGTCGTGTGTTTCGGCTGGAAACCCAGCGTCTCGCGCATCTGGGAGGTGTCCACGACCCGGCCGTGCGTCAGCAACCGGATCTGCTCGGGGGAGAAGTCCGTCACCCCCAGCGTACGCACCAGAGATCCGGCCCAGGTGACGACGGGCAGCAGCAGCGGCACCGTCGGCCGGCCGAGCCGCCGCGAACACTGGGAGAGCAGCAGGACACCGTCACCGGCGATGTTGAACGTGCCGCTGTTGAGCGTCCCCCGCTCCGGCTCGTGCGACGCGATCCGCAGCACCTCGATCACGTCGTCCTCGTGCGCGAACTGAAGCCGCGGGTCGTAACCGAACACCGTCGGCAGCACCGGCAGCGACAGGTACGAGGCCAGCGGGGTGTCCGTGGCCGGGCCCAGGATGTTGGCGAACCGCAGCACGCACACCGCGACATCGGGCCGCCGCCGCGCGAAGCCGCGCACGTACCCCTCGACCTCCACGGTGTCCTTCGCGAACCCACCGGTCGGCAGGGACTTCGCCGGCGTCGTCTCGGTACAGACCGCCGGGTCGCGCGGCGCGGACCCGTACACGTTCGTACTGGACTTCACCACGAGCCGCCGCACCGTCGGCGACTTCTGACAGGCGCCGAGCAGCTGCATCGTCCCGATGACGTTGGTCTCCTTGACCGACGTACGGCTGCCGCTGCCCAGCGGCGTCCCGGTGACGTCCATGTGGACCACCGTGTCCGCCCCGGTCTCGGCCAGCACCCGCCCGATGGTGGGCTGCCGGATGTCGGCCTGGACGAAGTCGGCGCCGCCCAGATGGTGCTCGGGCGGAACCGCGTCCACGCCGATGACCCGGTCCACCGCCGGGTCCCGCTGGATGCGGCGCACGAACCGGCCCCCCAGCTGACGGGCCACTCCGGTCACGAGCACGACCTTGCCCAAGATCAGTGCCTTCCTCTCGGTGCCTGTCGCGTTCCCCGTCCGCGGGCCAACTTAGCGGGTCGGTGTTGCGCTGTGATGACTGCCGGGTGCACCACGTGACGGAAAACGGCCGTACGGCCCCCTCTGCCTCCTGCCACCTCCCACGGATACGTCTGTGGCCCCCCACCGGCTCGGTGGGGGGCCACAGGACACGCTTCCGCGGCGGACGCGTCGCTTACTTCTTGTTGCGACGCTGCACGCGCGTGCGCTTGAGCAGCTTGCGGTGCTTCTTCTTGGCCATCCGCTTGCGCCGCTTCTTGATTACAGAGCCCACGACTACCCTCGCTCACTTCTCATCACTCGGTTGTTTGGGCGCCATGGGCCCACACGACCTACGAGGGGCTAGCCTACCCGCCCGAGCGCTGAGGTCGTAATCGAGGGACGGGAGGGGGCCCGGCAGCTCTGCGCGGGCCCCCTCCCGGACCGCCATTAGGCCGTGTCCACCCCCACGAAGCTCTCGCGGAGGTACTCGTGAACCGCATTCTCCGGGACGCGGAACGACCGTCCCACCCGGATCGCGGGCAGATGACCACTGTGCACCAGCCGGTACACGGTCATCTTCGACACTCGCATCACCGAGGCGACCTCCGCCACGGTAAGGAACTGAACCTCGCTCAGAGGCCTCTGGTCTGCAGCCATGACACACCTGAACCTTCCGCACTCGACGGCCACCGGCTTCCCCTTCCGGTGACTCTTCGTCGCTGCGTGCTCACTCCCCAATGTAGGGGCGGGTGATGCGAGTGGGGAAGAGGTGCACCCATCGGCGCCCTACTGGGACAGACACGCTCGTTTGAGTACGTAGCGGGTAAGCGGCAGGTAGTAATCGGACCGCACGCCGTCATCAAGTGGAACTACGAGGGACACGGTCCCCTCTGCCTCCCCCACGAAGAGCGCGGGGTCGTCCGTATCAGCAAGACCGATGGTCTCGAACCCCAGCTGACCTGCTCCGCAGACCCAGCCGTGGTCTCCGATCACCAGCTCCGGCAGCACCCCGCCGGCCTCCGCCGCACCGGCCAGCGCGGTACGAACCGGGAGGGGCGAGTGGGTGTGCGCGCCGGGCTCACAACCGGTGCGTTCCGCGCCGGGTTCTCGCACCAGCGCGACTCCTAGTACGTAGTCGAGGTTGTACGTACGTAGACCGAACCGGGTCGTTATGTCGACAGAGCGACCCTGCGCCGGGGTGAGGACGGCACATCCCGCCGCCGACAGGGCGTCCGCCAGAGCGGCGTAGAAACCGAGCAGCGGGTACGGGTGCCCGGTACCGAGGAGCACCGGAGCACCCCGCCGCGCGACCGCCGCGAGCCGGTCCGCGCAGGAATCCAGCGCCGCCAGCGTCCGCTGCGGGTCGATCACATCCTGCCCTGAGACACATCGAGGATCGGCCGAAACACCGCACCTGGCCGCCATCAACTCGATCAGATCCCGCTGCGTCCATGCCCTTTCGGGGTCAATCCCAATCAACACCCGAGGATCCCGAGCAGCGAACCCCCGATACCGCCGCAGACTCTGCTCCCGGGAGGTCCCGACGACTCCCGCGATCCGGACCCGCACCAGATACTCGACCAACTCGCGACACTCCACCCCCGAATGCTCCCGCACCGACCCGCCCAATTGCGGGCAATCGTGCCGCCAAGGGGCGGCACGGGTGGGCTGGGGGTCCCCCTCCGGGGGGAGTCACCCCGTAAGCGCCGGGCAGCGCGACCCACCCCCGCTCAGCCGACCCCCCGGTCACAGCTCAACACAGGGGCCCACTGCACCCACCCCGAAGCACACCCGGCGTCACGCCAACAACCCCCGCAACGGAAACACCGCCCGCCTCGCCGCCACCACCGCCTGATCCAACCGGTCCGCAGGGTCGTACCCCGCCTCCCACGGAGCCCAGGACACGGGCCACCGGCCATCAGTCATCCGCTGAGGCCCCAACTGCCGCGTCCGCGCGAAGACCTCCCGCCGCCACGACTCGGGAATCACCGTCTCCGGCGGAACCTCCCGCCCCGCCACGACCCCCACCAGATGCGTCCACGACCGGGGCACCACGTCGACCACCGCGTAACCCCCGCCCCCCAGCGCCACCCACCGCCCCCCGGCGTACTCGTGCGCCAGTTCATGGCACGCCACCTGCACCGCCCGCTGCGCGTCCACCGACACCGCGAGATGCGCCAGCGGATCCTCGAAGTGCGTGTCCGCCCCGTGCTGCGTCACCAGCACCTGCGGCCGGAACGACGCCGCCAGCTCCGGCACCACCGCGTGGAACGCCCGCAGCCACCCCGCGTCCCCGGTCCCGGCCGGCAGCGCGACGTTCACCGCCGACCCCTCCGCGGCCCCCGCCGCCCCCGTCTCCTCCGGCCAGCCCGTCTGCGGGAACAGCGTCCGCGGATGCTCGTGCAACGACACCGTCAGCACCCGCGGGTCGTCCCAGAACGCCGCCTGCACCCCGTCCCCGTGGTGCACGTCGACATCCACGTACAGCACCCGCTCCGCGCCCAGCTCCAGCAGCCGCGCGATCGCCAGCGCCGCGTCGTTGTACACGCAGAACCCCGAAGCCGCCCCCGGCATCGCGTGGTGCAGCCCGCCCGCGAAGTTCACCGCGTGCAGCGCGTCCCCGCGCCACACCGCCTCCGCCGCCGCCACCGACTGCCCGGCGATCAGCGCCGACACCTCGTGCATCCCCGCGAACGCCGGATCGTCGACCGTCCCGAGCCCGTACGACCCGTCGGCCGACCCCGGGTCCGCCGACGCCGCCTTCACGGCCCCGATGTAGTCCTCCCGGTGGACCAGCCGCAGCGTCGACTCGCCGGCCGCCTTCCCCGCGACCACCTCCGCCTCCCGGTCCAGCCCGAAGGCACCGACCAGGCTCCGCGTCAGGGCGAGCCGGACCGGGTCCATCGGATGCTCCGGACCGAAGTCATAGCCCGTTACTGCCTCGTCCCACATCAGCTGTGCGCGGCCGCTCATGCCCGCCACCGTATCGGTCGTCCGGCGCCTCGAACGAGCGGGCGTACACCAGCGTCACCAGCACCAGAACCATCGGTACGAGCATCGCCCCGCGGTAGCTCCACGCGTCCCCGAGCGCCCCCACCAGCGGCGAACCGATCAGAAAGCCCACGTAGTTGAAGACATTGAGCCGCGCGATCGCCGCGTCCGAAGCCCCGGGCCCGTACCCGTCGGAAGCGAGCCGCCCCGCCGCCGCGAACGTCTGCGGCACCAGCACGCACAGCCCGAACCCCAGCAGCGTGAACCCCGCCATCCCGACCCACGCCCCGGGCGCCGCCGCCACCACCGCGAACCCCGCCGCGGCGACCACGGCCCCGCCCCGCACGACCGCCACCGCCCCCAGCCGCCGCACCCCGAAGTCCCCGACACTCCGCCCCAGCAACGTCGTCACCATGTACACCGCGTACGGCACCGTCGCCAGCTGCTCCGAACTCCCCAGCACGTCCTGGAGGTACTTCGCGCTCCAGTTGGAGACCGTCGAGTCCCCGATGTACGCGAACGTCATCACCAGACACAGCGGGAGCAACGCCCCGAACGCCACCCGCCGGCCGACCGCCGCGCCCTTCTCCGGCCCGGCCGCGCCACCGCCGTCGACATACCACCGGCTCCCCACCAGAGCCGCCGGCAGCAGCACCGCCACCACCGGCAGGTACGACACCCACAGCGCCAGCTCCCAGTGCGCCCCCGCCCACGCCAGCGACGCCCCGAGAATCCCGCCGAAGCTGTACGCCGCGTGGAAGCCGAGCATGATGCTCCGCCCGTACGCCCGCTGAAGACTGACGCCGAGCATGTTCATCGACGCGTCCAGCGCCCCCACCGCCAGCCCGAACGCGGCCAGCGCGAACCCCAGTTCGGGCAGGTCCTCCCCCAGCCCGACCCCGAGCAGCGCCAGCAGCACCACCGGCTGCGACCACCGCAGCACCACGCTCGGCCGCACCCGCCGCACCAGCCGCTCGGTGACCACGCTCCCCACCCCGGCCAGCACCGGAACGGCCGCGAGGAAGACCGGCAGCAGCGCGTCCGACACGCCGTACCGGTCCTGGATCGCCGGGATACGCGTCACCAGCAGGGCGAACGCCACCCCTTGGGCGAAGAAGCCGAACGCCAGAGAGGCCCTGCCCCACCGCAGCACATCGGTCATGGCGGCGAGGGTAGGGCCCCCGGTCTACCGCGCGGTAGATCCAGCCAAAGATGAATCTGCCTCAGCTTCGGCGGGAGCGGCCGCGTACGCCTCCCGCATCACCATCCGCATCATGGGCCCGGCACCGATGGCCCCGCTGACCACGAAGGCCAGACAGAGGACGACGATCATGACGACGGTCCCGAGCCAGACCATCGTGTCCACGGGCAGCGAGTACGCCCCGACGATCCGCAGCACGCACTCGCCGAGGAAGGCCAGCCCCCATACGGCGGTGAACCGCAGCTCCGCCCGCCGGAACGCCCCCGACTCCCGCCGCAGCCGCCCCCAGGCCGCGTCCCGGCCGGCATCCCCCCGCACCAGCCAGGGCCGTACGTTCGCCGTCATCATCGGCCGCCCGACCACCACGGAGACCAGGAGTGCGATCCCCACCACGCTGCCGATCGCGCTGTCCTTCACCAGCATCAGCCGGGCGTCACCCGACTCCAGGCCGACGACCAGGCCGACGACGTTGACGAGCAGGATGAGCAGGGGAAGCCCGTTCACCTCCCGCCGCCGCACCAGCCCCCAACCGGTCCGCGCGGCCGTGATGGCGCTGCTCCAGCCGAGCGCCGCGAGCGTGCTCAGCCCGCACCCCTTCAGCAGGTAGAACGACCCCAGGGGCACCGCCACGTCCAGCAGCAGCGATACGACCGCCCGCCCCTGGCGCTGTCCCCGAGCCCCCGTGTCCTTGTTCGTCGTCATGCACTCAGGATCCCGGCGGACCCCCGCCCGCCAGTAGAACCAACCGTCCGGACTCCCGCATGACAAATGTCAGGAGAGGAGATCGACCAGGTCCCGCATGGCGGTGAAGAGCCGGCCGGCCCCGGCGAGCTTCTCCGGCGGCGTCATCGCCGTGAACCCGACGACGTCCATCCCCGCGGCGACGGCCGCCCGGACGCCGAGCGGGCTGTCCTCGACGACGACACACCGCGCGGGTTCCACGCCCATCCGCTCGGCGGCGTACAGGAAGAGATCGGGCGCCGGCTTCCCTCGTCCCACGTCCTCGGAGCTGAAGATCCGCCGGTCGTCGAACCACCGGTCGAGGCCGGTCTTCCGGTGCCCGACCCGAATCCGCTGATGGCTCCCGGACGACGCCACGCAGTACGCCACCCCTTCCGCGGTCAGCTTCTCCAGCACGTCGACGACCCCGGGGACGGGCTCCAGGTCCTGCTCGAACGCCGCGAACACCCGCCCGTGGAAGACGTCGTCGAAGTCCCCGGGCAGCGCCTGCCCGGTACGGTCCCGCACCAGGTCGTGCACCCGGTGCAGCGCGGCCCCCATGTAGTCCCGCAACGAGTCCTCGTACGACGTCGGGTGCCCCAGCTCGGACAAATAGGCGGCCAGCAAACGGTTGGAGATCGGCTCACTGTCGACGAGCACACCGTCGTTGTCGAAGATAACCAGGTCGTAGCGCATGGGAACGACATTAAACGACCCGCAAACGCAGAAAGCCCCCGCACCGTGAGGTGCGGGGGCTTTCCCAAGAATTGTTCGGCGGCGTCCTACTCTCCCACAGGGTCCCCCCTGCAGTACCATCGGCGCTGTAAGGCTTAGCTTCCGGGTTCGAAATGTAACCGGGCGTTTCCCCTACG
>NZ_JAVRHI010000492.1:0-50739 GCF_034105845.1 Streptomyces sp. CRN 30
GGCCGCAGCCGCCGGGGACGCGGGTCAGCCGCCGGGCCCGCAGCCGGCCGGCCGTGGCGCGCAGCACCGGTCCGTGCAGCGGGTGGACGAGACGGGCCGCGCCGTCGTCACCGACCCGGAGGAGGCCGTCGCTCTCCAGTCGCTCCAGGACGTCCAGGTCGAGTCCGGCCGGGTCCGCGTCGAGGTCCAGCGGCAGGGGCTCGGCGAACGCGAGCCGCTCCAGGGTCTCCCGTTCGTCGCGGGTCAGGCGGCCGAGTACGGGGGCGGTGCGCTCGCGCAGGGTCTCGGTCACCGGGACGGGTCCGCGCCAGGACCACTCCCCCGTGCCCGGCACCGTACCGACCGCCCCCCGCGCGCGCACCGCGCCGAGCAGATCGCGCAGCAGCCGCAGGTCGCCCCGGCACAGGCGGTGCAGCCGGCCGGCGGTGAGCGGCTCGGGAGCCGTGCCGACGGCGGCCGTGAGCAGGTCGGCGGTGTCCTCGCGGGAGAGGGCGTCGAGGGCGAGGCGGGGCAGCAGTTCACCGGTCCACAGCCGGGCGACCGCCTCGGGCGGGGCCGTGCCGTCCGTGACGACGGCCAGGAGGCGGGTGCGGCCGTGCACGGCGAGCTGGTGGACGAGGGCGGCGGAGGCGTCGTCGAGGAGGTGGGCGTCGTCGACGACGAGCAGCCGTACGCCCGCGAGCAGTTGGAGCGCGCGGTGCAGCGTGACGGGTTCGGGCAGCAGGTGCGCGAAGGCCGCGAACGGCAGGTGCCGGGACTCGGGAGTGCCGGTGACACGGACGTGGTCCGCGTTCCGGAGCGCCTCGGCGGCCAGCCGGGTCTTGCCGCGCCCGGCCGGGCCGGTGATCACCAGTCCGGGCCGGCCCGCGGTCACCGACCGGCGCACCAGCTCCAGTTCGTCCTCGCGTCCGGTGAAGGGCCAGGGGCCGGGGGCCGTCCCCCGCTCCGTGGTCGTCGTGTCGAAGGTCGTCACACCAAGGAGACCCCGGTGACTCACTCCTGATACAGGGGTACTTGAGTAGCCCTCGACTCAGGCGCCCGGTCCCCCGGGACGGCACCCTGATCGCATGACCGCTCGCTACTGCTCGCTCGCGCAGCAGCCCGCCCCCGCGTATCCGCCGGGGCTGGCCGCCGAGCGGCTCGGCGCGCTCGCTTGCGGGCGGCGGATGTGGGTCAACGGCACCGTTCTGCACTACTGCTTCTTCGACGGCGACTCCGACGCCTCCGTCATCACGGTCCCGGGCACGGGCCGGACGCGCCGGGTGTCGTGGGTGGGCGGCGAGGAGCAGCGGGACGTGGTGCGGGCCTGCTTCCGCGAGTGGCAGGACCTCGGTATCGGTATCGCCTTCACCGAGGTCGGCGACCGCTCGGAGGCCGAGCTGCGGATCGGCTTCCAGGCGGGCGACGGCTCGTGGTCGGCGGTGGGCAAGGACGCGCTGCGGATCGGCCTGACCGAACGCACGATGAACTTCGGCTGGGAGCTGGCCGCTTCGGGGGACCGCTGCACGGTCCTGCACGAGATCGGTCACGCACTGGGGATGCTGCACGAGCACCAGAGCCCGTTCGCGGGGATCCACTGGGACGACGAGGCCGTCTACGCGGAGCTGGCCGGTCCGCCGAACCACTGGAGCCGGGACCGGACGTACTTCAACGTGCTGCGCAAGCTCGAATCCGACGAGGCCAACGGCACCGTCTGGGACCCGCAGTCGATCATGGAGTATCCGTTCCCGTCCGGGCTGGTCCTGGAGCCGGAGCAGTACCGCGGCGGGCTGCATCCGCCGGGCACGCTCTCGGCGGCGGACAAGGAGTTCGTGCTGCGCTGGTATCCGCCGACGGGGCCCGGCGGGCTCCTGGAGCTGGTGCCGTTCCGGTCGGTGCCGCTCGGCCTCGGTCCGGGCGAGCAGGCCGACCTCGTCATCGAGCCGCCGGAGACCCGCGACTACACCGTGGGGGTCTTCGGGGAGGGCGACGCCGTCGTCGTGGTCTTCGAGGAGCGGGAGGGCGAGCCGCGCTTCCTCGCGGGCCGCGACGACGGCGGCACGCCGTACAACGCCAGGCTGGCGGCCCGGCTGGTCAAGGGCCGCCGCTATGTCGTCCGGGTCCGCCTGTACTCCTCCTGGGGTTCGGGCGAGACGGCGGTCATGTGCTGGTGACAGCACGAGGCCGCCGGGGACCGGATGGGGAGCGCCACATACCGGCGCCGGGGGAGCGGCCGGATCGCGTCGCCTTCGGGGGAGGGAGACGCGGTCCGGCCGCATGACGCCGGGTCCGCCGTACGGGGGTCGGCGGACCCGGCGTGGGCCGTCGTGAGACCGTCGGCGGACAGCTCGCCCGAGGAGAGGCAGACGCGCATGGCGGTGTTCCGCGCGGACGACGGCACAGAGATCGCGTACAAGGTCTGGGAGGGGGACGCGGCGCTGCCCCCGGTGCTGCTGCACCACGGTTTCATCGCCTCGGGCGCGACCAACTGGGAGGTGCCGGGGATCGTCGCGGCGCTGACCGGTGCCGGGCGGCGGGTCGTCACGGTCGACGCCCGCGGGCACGGTGCCTCCGGCAAGCCGCACGACCCGGCGTCCTACGGCGAGGCGCGGATGGCCCGGGACGTGACGGCCCTTCTCGACCTGCTCGGCGCGGACCGCGTCGACCTGGTCGGCTACTCGATGGGGGCGGTCGTCGCACTCCTCACCGCGGTCCGGGACCGGCGCGTACGCCGGCTGGTCGTCGGCGGCGTCGGGTGCGGGGTACCGGAGTGCGGCGGTGTGGACTCCCGGGTGCTGGACGGGCCGGCGCTGCGGCACGCGCTCACCACCGACGACCCGGGGACGGTGACGGACCCGACGGCGGCGGCGTTCCGGGCGTTCGTCGACGCGGCCGGCGGCGACCGGATCGCGCTCGCCGCCCAGGCCGCCGCGGCGCACGCCGAACCCATCGGCCTGGACCGGATCACGGCTCCCACCCTCGTCCTGGCCGGCCGTGAGGACCCGCTGGCGGCCCGCCCTGAGGTGCTCGCGGCGGCCGTCCCGGGGGCGGTGCTGCGTCTGGTCGAGGGCGACCATGTGGGGGCGCTGCGCGATCCGGCGTTCACGGAGCGGCTGGTGGGGTTCCTCGGCGGGGACGGTACGGGCCGGGGGTGACCCCGGCCCGTACCGCCGGCCGGCGCGTCGGTGCGTCGGTGCGTCGCCCGGAGGCGGCGGGCTCAGCGCGGCCGGTACGCCGTCGGCAGGGTCTGCCGGACGGTGTCGCCCTTGGTGTCGGAGGCGCTGATCCGCACTCCGACGCCGTCGGCGGCGCGGTCCCGGACGGGGTGCCGGAGCGTCACCTCGAAGGTGTTGGCGCCGGCGCCCCTGGTGGCCGCCCGGTGCCAGGACCGGCCGCCGTCGTAGGTGGCCTCGGTCCGCGGGTATCCGGTCCCGGCCGGCACACCGGGGCGCCGGGGTACGGGCGTGCGGCCGAGGTGGCGGGGGTACGGGCGCACGCCCAGGACGGCGGGACTACGGCCGCACGGGCAAGGCGGCGGGGAAACGGGCGTGCGCTCGGGACAGCGGGGAAACGGGCGCACGACCAAGGCGGCGGGAAAACGGACGTGCGCCCGGGACAACGGGAGTACAGGCACACGGCCGAGACGGCGGAAGTACAGGCGCACGGCCGGGACGGCAAGGAGGCGGCCGCCCCGGCCCGGTGTGTCAGACCGCCACGGGGCCGACGAGCAGGTCGGCGGCGGTGCCGGCCTTGTCGGGGGCGTAGTACTCCTTGATGCTCTCCACCCAGGTCGCGGCGTGGACCCGGTCCCGCTCGTCGGGCCGGTAGGCGTCGAAGAGGGCGTTGATCCGCGGGACGGCGAAGCCGATGGCCGTCATCAGGTCGAGGAAGCGGGGCCGTTCGACGAGGCCTTCGCCGTGCGGGTCGCCGAGGGCGCCGAGCGCGTCGGCGAACTCGGCGATCGCGCCGTCGAACCGCTCGGGCGACAGCACGCAGGCGGTGTACTCCTCGAAGCTGATCCGGCCGTCGCCGTCGGCGTCGAGTCCGGTGGACAGGGCGGTCCAGTACCGCTGGAAGGCCGCCGCCATCGACTGCCGCGCGGCGTCGGTGGAGTCGGACGCGACCTGGTTGACGCGGCCGGCCATCAAGGCGAAGTCATCGGCCTCGATGAAGCCGTTGCCGTCGGCGTCGAGAAGCTCGAAGACGAGTTTGACGCGCTCAAGTGCCTCAGTGCGCAAGGGAGATGCCTTCCTGTGGTCGGTGATCGGCCAAGACGTTCCCGATGATCCGCGCCCGGGTGCGCGACACGCCCGGACAGGGGCCCGCTCGTCAGCAAAACGTATGAAGCAGCCGGAAACGGCTTGAGATCACCGGCAGAAAGGTGCCTGCGGAGTGCGCAGTCCGGCCAGCAGGACGTCCAGGAGCGCCTGCGCGCGGCCGGGCGCGGCGGCACCCGTGCGGGTGAGGAGCTGATAGAGGACGGAGCCCATGAGGGCGTCGGCGACGGCTTCGAGGTCGGCGCCGGTGCGGAACTCGCCGTTCGCCGCCCCCGCGCGCAGGCAGGCCACGACGGCCTCGTGCTGGGCGCGGGTGTGGTGCTCGTAGAGGCTCTCCGCGTCATGCGGGCTCTCGGCGGCCGCGGCGGTCAGGGCGAGGACCAGGGCCGCGTGGCGCGGGTCGGTGACCGCGTCGGCGTAGGCGCGGAACCAGGCGGTCAGCTGCCCGGCGGCGCCGCCTTCGGTGTCCCGCGCGGGGGCCCGCACGCCGGGTACCGCGGCGACGAAGCTGTGCAGCACGGCGTCGCCGACGAGGGCCGCCTTGGCGGACCAGCGGCGGTAGACGGTGGGTTTGCCGACCCCCGCCTCGGCGGCGACCTTCTCCATCGACAGACCGGCGTAGCCGTCGCGCAGCAGGACCCGCCGGGCGGCGTCGAGGATGGCCTCGTCCCGGCCGGCGTCCCTCGGGCGTCCCGGCCGCCGTACCTCGTTCATGGCGGTCATTCTAGGAGCCGTAGACTTACGTTACGAGTCGTAACGTAAGTGATTCAGGAGGTGCCCCATGGGCGCAGACGTGGTCGTCGTCATCGGGGTGGGCGGCATGGGGCAGGCCATCGCCCGCCGCCAGGGACCGGGCCGGAAGGTGCTGCTCGCCGACTTCGACGCGGGAACGCTCGCCGCCGCGGCCGGCCTGCTGCGGGGCCAGGGCCACGATGTCACCGAGCAGGCGGTGGACGTGTCCTCGCGCTCCTCGGTCGCCGCCCTCGCCGGCGCGGCGGCGCGGCTCGGGCGCGTCACGCGGGTCGTGCACACCGCCGGCCTCTCCCCCGTGCAGGCACCCGCCGCGGCGGTACTGCGGGTGGACCTGCTCGGGACCGCGCTGGTGCTGGAGGAGTTCGGGCGGGTCGTCGCGGAGGGCGGTGCCGGGGTCGTGATCGCCAGCATGGCCGGCCACCTGCTCCCGGCACCGCTCGACGCGGAGCAGGAGCGGGCACTCGCGCACACGCCCGCCGACGCGCTGCTGGACCTGCCGTTCACCGACCCCGAACTCCTCGGCAAGGGCGCGTACGGGCTCGCCAAGTACGGCAACCGGCTGCGGGTGCGGGCGGCCGCCGCCTCCTGGGGCGAGCGCGGGGCCCGGATCAACTCGATCAGCCCCGGCGTCATCGCCACTCCCATGGGGCAGCGGGAGCTCGACGGCGAGAGCGGCCGGACGATGCGGGCCATGATCGCCGCGTCCGGGACCGGCCGGGTGGGCACGCCGGACGACATCGCCGAGGCCGCCGCGTTCCTCCTGGGCCCCGGCGCCGGGTTCGTCACGGGCACCGATCTGCTCGTCGACGGCGGGGTGGTCGCCGCCCTGCACAGCGGCCTCCTCACCCCCGGGGCGGATGCCGCGGCGGCCGAGTGAGCGGGGTTCGGCCAGGTCAGGGGCGTCTTTCGGCCGTTGTGCGGGAGGCCGCCCGAAGAGCCCCGGGAGATCCTTAAGCTTCTACGCGACTGTAGAAACAGGCCCGGACGACGGACGGGCCGCTGCCGCACGCGGGAGACGACACATGGCTTCGATCGACCTGGACAAGGTGCTGGACAAGGCGTGGGCCGAGAAGGACCTGCCCGAGATCCTGGCCGCCCCCGTGGCCGCGCTGAAGGGGGTCTCCGACCGGGACGGCGAACTGCTTCAGGAGGCGTTCGGCGTGCGGACCGTCGCGGACCTGGCCGACCTGAAGTACGTCCGCTGGGCGCAGGCGCTCGCGGCGCTCGACGGCGCGAAGTAGCGACGACGGCGCGCGGACCGGACCGCCACGCCCGGCGGTCCGGTCCGCGCCGCTCTCACCGTCCCCGGGTCACGGAGGCGAGGGCCGCCGCCACCCGCTCCACCGCCTCCGGCGGCGTCGAGGCGTGCGGCGACAGCCGCAGGGAGTCCGCGCGCACCGTGGGTGTGACGCCTTCGGCGTGCAACGCCCGTGCCACCGCCGCCGGTTCGTGTCCCGGCACGGTGAAGGAGAGGATGCCCGCGCGCCGCGCCGGGTCGGCGGGCGACAGGACCGACGCGCCGTACTTCTGCACCGCCTCGGTGAGTTCCGCGATCCGCGCGGCGATCGCGTCCTCGATCGCCGCGAGGCCGTGGTGCTCCACCAGGCGCAGCGCGGCGGCGAAGGACGCCGCGGTCACCGGGCTCAGGTTGGTGATCGACCAGCGGCGGGCGTCCGGCGCGGGCGGGTGCGCGACGCCGTCGAAGACACCCGCGTCCGTCACGCCCGTCCACCCGGTGAGCACCGGTTCCAGCGTCTCCAGTGCCCGGTCGGAGAGGGTCGCGAAACCGGTCGACCAGCCGGCCCGCAGCCACTTCTGGCCGCCGGCCACCACCACGTCGGCCGCCTGCCAGTCCAGGGCGGCCGCCCCGAACGCCTGGATGGCGTCCACGATCAGCAGCCGGCCGGGACCGATGGCGTCCCGCAGCCCGGCCAGGTCCGCCCTGAACCCCGTACGGAAGTCCACGGCGCTCACCGACAGGGCCACGACGTCGTCCGTCAGCGCCGCCCGGACCAGTTCCGGCGTCACCCCGCCGCCCTCCACCGGCGCCAGCCAGCGCGGCACGGCCCGGCCCAGGTCAGCCGCCCGGCGCCACGGGTACTGGTTCGACGGGAAGTCACCGCCGGACGCGAGCACGGTCCCCTCGCGCAGTCCGAGCGCCGCGTGGAACAGCCCGGTCGAGGCGTTGGGCAGCAGGACGGTGTGGGCCGGGTCGGCGCCCGCCAGCCGCCCGGCCGCGTCCCGCGCCGCGTCCTCCGCCCGCATCAGATCGTCCACGGTGGTGTGGTCCGCCCGCGCCGACGCCTCCACGGCGCGGACGCCGGCGGCCACCGCGTCCCGCGACGGCGGCCCGAACCGCGCGAAGTCCAGGTAGCCGGCGGGGGTGTCGAAGTGGGCGGCGTAAGGGGTGAGCACGGGGTGTCTGTCCTCGGGTGTGCGGTGCGGGAGTCTCCCCGGGCACGCTACGCGCCCGGGAACCGGGATGTCCCCTCAGTCCCCGGCGTACCTCAGGTACGGCGCCACGCTGCGCAGCTTCTCGCACGTCTCCTCGGTCTCCCGCTCCGGTGACGAGTGGGCGGTGACCCCGGCGCCCGCGCGCAGCCACGTCCCGTCCCGGGTGCCGATGAGGGTGCGCAGGACGAGGGCGGCGTCGAGGGCGCCGCCGGTCGTCCCCCGGAAGACCGCACCGCCGTACAGGCCCCGGGGGCCGTCCTCGTGGCGGGCCAGCGCGCGCAGGGCGGCGGGCTTGGGGACACCGGTGGCGGTGATCGCGGGGAAGAGCGAGGCGAACGCGTCCCACGGTCCCGCCGTGGAGCCGAGCCGGCCCGTCACCCGGGAGGCGAGGTGCTGCACCGAGCCGCGCGGCCGGACCGCCATGAACTCCTCCACCGCGACCGAGCCGGGCCGGCACACGGCCGCCGTCTCCTCCCAGGCCAGCCGCACGGACACGGCGTGTTCGTGGATCTCCTTGGGGTCGGTGAGCAGCTCCGCGCGCCTGCGCGCGTTCTCCGCCGGATCGGCCCCCCGGGCCCGGGTGCCGGCGAGCGGCTGGGTGCTCACGCGCCCGTCGCCGCCGACCTCCAGGACGGTCTCGGGGCTGAACCCCGCCGCCCGGTACCCGCCGAGGTCCATCAGGTAGGAGCGGGCCGGGGTGTTGGCGCGGCGGCCCGCGAGGTAGGTGGCGGGGAAGTCCACGCGGTCCACGGCGGGCAGCGGGATGCTCCGGGACACCACGGCCTTCTCCAGCAGCCCCGCGCGGATGTCCGCGACCGTCCGGGCCACCGCCTCGCCGTAGGCGCCGGCGCCCGTCGCGAGGAGCCGCTCGGTGTCGTCCGGCGCCGGCCCTCCGGCGTCGTCCTCCCGCGCCGGTGGCTCGGCGAGCAGGTCGGCGGTCTTGCGCAGCCACGCCGCGTCCACCGCGCGGACCACGGTGCGGTGCCCGGTGAGAGTCACCTCGACGGACGGGACCATGACGTGCAGCAGGGGCTGTTCGCCGGTGGTCGCGGGGTCGGCGTGCAGGAGGTGGGCGAGTTCGAAGGCCGCCCAGCCGTAGAAGGCGCGCTCCGCGCCGCCCCCGGCGGCGAGCGCGGACAGGGCCGCGGCGAACGCCGTCAGAGGCGCCCCGCCGGTGCGCGAGGTCCAGGTCCGGCCGGCGGCCCGCGCGGTGATGCCGGTGGCGTGCGCGGTGACGCTCACGGCGGAGCCGGCCGCGAAGTGCCGGACGCCGCCCTCCGCCTCGTAGACCATGTACTGGTCGGCGAGTCCGGCGCGGGCGAGGTGGGTCGCGGTGGCGGCGGGGTCGGGGGCGGGTGCCCGCTCGCTCGCGTGGGTGAGCGGGGGGATGTGTTCCGCCCATGCCGTCCAGGTCCGGGGACCGGTGCTCATCGTGTGGTGCCTTTCCGTTTCCGCTGGGTACGGGGGACAGCCGCCGCCGGGCGGCGGGTCATGGGCGGGTCGCCGCCGGCCGCCGGCCGTGGGCCCGGGTGCGGCTCTCCCAGAAGGAGGCGTACGTGCCGCCCGCGGTGACCAGTTCCGCGTGGGTGCCGCGTTCGGTGACGGCGCCGTCCTCCAGGACGAGAATCTGGTCGGCGTCGACGACGGTGCTCAGCCGGTGCGCGACGACCAGCAGCGTCTTGCGGTCGGCCAGCGCGCGCACGGCCCCGGCGAACTCGGCCTCGTTCTCCTGGTCGAGCGCGGCGGTGGCCTCGTCGAGGACGAGGACCGGGGCGTCCTTGAGCAGGGCGCGGGCGATGGAGACGCGCTGGCGCTGCCCGCCGGAGAGCCGGGCGCCGGACTCCCCCACCCGGGTCGCCCAGCCGTCGGGCAGTTCCTCGACGACCCGGTCGAGGCCGGACAGGGCGGCGGCTTCGGCCAGTTCGCCGGGGGCGGCGTCCGGTGCGGCGATCCGTACGTTCTCCTCGATCGTCCCGTCGAAGAGGTAGACGTCCTGGAAGACCAGGGAGACGTGGGCCGCCAGCGCGTCCGCGCCGATGTCCCGGACGTCGACGCCGCCGACGCGGACGGTGCCCGCGGTCGGGTCGCGGAACCGGGCGAGCAGCGCGGCGACGGTGGTCTTGCCCGCGCCGGAGGGGCCGACCAGCGCCGTCATGCTGCGTTCGGGCAGGCGGAAGGAGACGTCCCGCAGGACCGGGCGGCCGGCCGTCGCGCCGTCGTAGGCGAAGCTCACCCCCGCGAACTCGACGTCGGCGCCCCGCGGTGTCTCGGGGTGCCGGGGTTCGGGGAACGGCGGTTCGTCGAGGACGGCGCCGAGGCGGCGCAGCGTGTTGCGGGCGATGCGCAGGCCGGCGCCGGCCTCGGCGGCCGACGACACGCTGTCGATCAGGCGGACCAGCAGCACCAGGAGGGCCAGCAGGGTGGGGACGGTGAGCGACCCGTCGAGCTGCCAGGAGACGCCGAGCGCGAGCAGCAGGGCGAAGACGAGCCGGGTGGCGAAGGAGAAGGAGACCAGGCCGGGCAGGCCGCGCGCGATGAGCCGGCGGTCCGCGCGGGCCTCGGCCGCCAGCGCGTCGTCCAGCGCGCCGTACCCGTCCGCGGTCCGGCCGAAGGCCCGCAGGACGGGCTGGTTGCGCGCGTACTCCAGGACCCGGTCCGCCGCCTCGCCGATCGCGGCGTCGCGCCCGAGGTCGAGCCGGCGCAGCACCGCGCCGCTCGCGGCCTGCACGGCGTACAGGACGGGTGCGCAGGCCAGCAGGACGAGTGCCGTGCGGACGTCGAAGAAGAAGGTGGCGACGACGAGGGTCGCCGGGGTCAGGAAGGAGGTGAGGAAGGGGCGCAGCAGGTGGGCCGGTGTGCTCATCACCTGGATGACGTCCTGTCCGGCGAGGCGGCTGAACTCGGCCGTCCGCCCCGCGGTGAACCAGCCGATCGGCAGCCGCAGCGCCTGGTCGGCCATCCGGCGGTGCAGCACCCGGGAGAGCCGGGAGCCGACCGTGAAGCCGCCGGCGACGGCCGCGGCCTGGAGCACGGCGTGGAGGAGCGAGCTGCCCGCGAGGGCGGCCAGCCACGGCCACACGTCGTCGGGGGCGGGACCGAGCAGGGCCTCGATGACGGGCACGAGCAGGGCGAAGGAGACGCCCTGGAGGACGGCCGCGCCGGACTGGAGGGCGAGCAGCCGGTTCAGCGGGCGGGAGCCTTCCGGCCCCAGGACACGGTAGAGCTGACGGATCATCGGGGGCTCCCCTCTCGGGCGGGACCGGCCGGTGCCGAGGACCGGGCGGGGTCCCCCGGTGCGGTACGCCGGGCCTTCCACAGGGCGGCGTAGCGGCCGTCGGCGGCCAGCAGGGCGTCGTGGCTTCCCTGTTCGGTGATGCGGCCGTCGGCCAGGACCACGATCCGGTCGGCCGAGCGGACCGTGTCGAGCCGGTGGGCGATGACGAGGAGGGTGCGGCCCTGTGTGAGGGCGGCCAGCGCGTCCTGGATGAGGGCCTCGGAGTGCGGGTCGGCGTAGGCGGTCGCCTCGTCGAGGACGAGGACCGGCGCGTCGGCGAGCAGCGCCCTGGCGATGGAGAGGCGTTGGGCCTCGCCGCCGGAGAGGGTGACGGCCGCACCGAGTTCGGTGGCGTAGCCGTCGGGCAGTTCCATGACGCGGTCGTGGACTCGGGCGGCGCGGGCGCACCGCTCGACCTCCTCGTCCGTGGCGTCGGGGCGGCCGAGGCGGATGTTGTCGGTGACGCTCGCGCGCAGCAGCTTCACGTCCTGGAGGACGAAGCCGACCCTGCGGTACAGCTCCGTCGCCGGGATGTCCCGCAGGTCGGCGCCGCCGAGGGTGACGCTGCCCGCCGTGACGTCGTGGAAGCGGGGCAGCAGCGAGGCGAGGGTGGACTTGCCCGAACCGGAGGGCCCGACCAGCGCGGTGACCGTGCCCGGGGCGAGGTCGAGGTCGATGCCGTCGAGGACGTCGGTGCGTCCGTCGTAGGAGAAGGAGACGCCGCGCAGGGCGATGTGGTGGCCGTCGGGCAGGACGGGGTCCGCGGGCTCGGGGAGGGTGGGGGCGCGCAGCAGTTCCGTGATGCGGACGGCGGCGGCCTGGCCGGCCCGGATCTGCTGGACGCGGGGGCCGACGACGCCCATGGGGGCGGCGACGGCGGGGCCGAGGAGCAGGAAGGGGACCAGTTCCGCGCCGGTGATCCGGCCGCCCACGACGGAGACCGCGCCCACCGCGGACAGCAGCAGCAGGACGACGGCCGGGGCGACCACCAGGACGGCGGCGGTGGAGCTGACCAGGGTGGCCCGGACCCAGCCGGCGAAGAAGGCGGCGAATCCCTCGGTCGCGGCGACGAACCGCTCGTGGGCCTTGCGTCCCCGGCCGAAGCTCTTGAAAACAGCGATGCCGGACGCGAACTCCACGGCGGCGGCGGAGATCCGGCCCAGCGCGGCGCCGAACTCGGCCATCTGCGCCGCCGCGCCGGACATGGCCCGGCGGAACAGCAGCACGCCGAGGACCAGGGGTACGGCGCTGACCAGGGCGAGGAGCCGGTCGACGCCGAAGAGGTACACGAGGGCGAGCACCGGGGCGGTGAGTACGGCGACGACGTCCAGCAGGGTGTGGGCGAACAGGGTGTGCAGGGCGTTCACGTCGTCCCGCACCGCCTGCTTGACCTCGCCGGTGCCCCGCTCGGTGAGCCGGCCGAGCGGCAGCCGTCCGACGTGCCGGGCGAGCCGGCGGCGCAGGTCGAGCTGGAGGTCGTTGTCGGCGAGGTGGGCGAGGGCACCGGCCGCCGTGCCGCAGGCCAGGGCGAGCAGCCCCGCCGCGCAGGCCAGCGCGACGAGCGGCCAGAGGTCGTCGCCGGTGGCGGGCGGGTCCGCGGTGAGGTGGCCGGCGATGCGGGAGACGGCGATGAACGGGACGACTCCGGAGAGGGCCGCGACCGTCTGGAGACCGACGGCGAGGGCCAGCCGGCCGCGTACGGGCGCGGCGAGCGCGCGCAGCGGCGGCAGGGGCGGGGACGGGGGTGGTGCGGCGCCCGTGCCGGGGGCTTGCGGGGTCACTTGACGAGTACTCCGATCTCGGGGACGGGACGGCCGCCCGCCTCGGTGATGCGGCGGCTGGTCAGCCCGGACTCGCGGGCCAGCCGGGCCACGTCGAAGGTGTGCCAGTCGTAGCTGTCGGCGACCTCGCGCACGGTGCGCCCGTCGCGCAGGACCTTCCAGGTGGTGGTGAACCGCATGGCGTCGCCCTCGGTGGGTTCGCCGCCGATCCACCACTCGTACGTCTGGCGGCCGATGGTCTCCCTCAGGGACATCACCGGGGGGATGACGCGGGGTGCGGAGACGCCCATCAGCTCCACGACGATGGGCGCGCCGGCCGGCAGGCGGGCCGCGAGCCGCTTCCACAGCGCCACGCGTTCGGGGGCGGTGAGGTGTCCGGCGACGCCGAAGACGACGACGGCGGAGAGCCGTTCGGGCAGGTCGAGGTCCTGGGCGGAGCCGTCGACCACCGTGACGCGGCGGCGCAGCCCCGGGTCGCGGGCGACCCGGGAGGTGAGCATGGCGCGCATGGTGGCCGAGGGTTCGGCGGCGAGGATCTCCGCGTCGGGGAGCGCCGCGGCGATGACCTCGGTGACGCGGCCGGTGCCCGCGCCGATCTCCAGGACGGGGCCGTGCGAGATGTCGAGTCCGGTGAGGACGCGGGTCAGCGGGGGGCCGCTGCTGGCGGTGTGCCGGGTGGCGACCAGTTCGTAGAACTCGGCCGCCGTCGAGTAGTAGTCGATCACGTCGGTCTCCAAGGGCGGTCTCGTCGGGCTCCCGGAGAGGGAGCGGGGGCGGGGGCGGGAGCGGGGACGGCCTGGTGGCTCGTGGGGTGCTCGGCCAGGTGGCTCACGGGGTGCTCGGCCAGGTGCGTGCGCCGCGCGTGGTCAGGGAGGGGTCCAGTCGGCGCAGGACGGTGGCGACCACCTCGCGGCGGCGCGGGGTGAGGTAGAAGTGGTCGCCGGGGAAGACCCGTACCTCGGTGCGGGCGGTGGTGAGGCCGGCCCAGCCGCCGGCCCGGTCACCCGCGCGCGCCGTGCCGAGTTCGGGGTCCGCGTCGCCGGTCAGCACATGGACCGGGCAGGTCAGCGGGGGTCCCGGGGCGGGCCGGTGGGTCTCGACGACGCGGTAGTCGTGGCGTACGGCCGTCAGGACCAGGGCGCGCAGCCCGGGGTCGTCGAGGATCTCGCGGCCGGTGCCGCCGAGCCGGCTGAGTTCCGCGTCCAGCACGGCGTCGCTCTGGCGGTGCAGGTCTCCGGTCACCGCCGTGCCGGGGGCGGCCCGGCCCGAGGCGAAGAGGCGGCGCGGGCCCGGTGCCCCGCGGCGGGCGAGCTCGCGGGCCAGCTCCCAGGCGACGGCGGAGCCCATGCTGTGTCCGAAGAGAACGTACGGCCGGTCGAGCAGCGGCGTCACGGCGTCCGCGACCGCGTCCACCAGCTCACCCATGCCGGTGATCTCCGAGTCCTCCAGGCGGTCCTCGCGGCACGGGTACTGGACGGCGAGGAGTTCCACCTCGGGGGGCAGCAGCGCCGCCCAGGGCCGGTAGAAGGTGGCGCTGCCGCCCGCGTGGGGCAGGCAGACCAGGGTGTACCGGGCGGCGGGCCCGACGCTCCACCGTCTGATCCACCGGCTGTCCGGCGGGGAGGGGGCGGTCACCAGGTCACCATCAGCTCTTCGAGGCCGAAGGTGGCCGAGTCGTCCTTGAAGGCGACCTCGTCCCGGTCCCCGGCGAGGCGGAGCGTGGGGACGCGGCGGATCAGCGTCCCGAGGGCGACCTCCAGCTCCAGCCGCGCCAGGTGCTGCCCGACGCACTGGTGCACGCCGTACCCGAAGGCGACGTGGTGGTTGTCGGTGCGGTGGAAGTCGACCCGCCCGGGGTCGTCGAACCGCTCGGGGTCGTGGTTGGCCCCGGCGAGGAGCCCGATGACCCCGTCGTCGGCGGGGACGGTACGGCCGGACAGTTCGATGTCCTCGGCCGCCACCCGCAGCGGGATGGAGTCGGCGACGGACAGCACGCGCAGCAGCTCGTCCACGGCGGCGGGCATCAGCGAGGGATCGGCGCGCAGTTCCGCCGCCAGCTCGGGCCTCTCCAGGAGGAGCAGCGTGCTCAGGGCGATCATGCTGGTGGTGGTCTCCCGGCCGGCGTTGATCGTGATGCCGAGGGTGGAGAGCAGCTGGTCCGTCGTCACGTCGCCGGTGACCAGGTGGTCGGTGACGAGCCGGGAGATGAGGTCGTCGCGGGGGTCCTCGCGCCGCCGGTCGACCACTTCGGCGAGGAGCCCGAAGAGACCGCCGAGCGCCCCGGAGACCTCCTCGGCGGTGCTGTGCCGGGAGCCGGAGATCCGGGTGACGTCCCGGAAGTACTCCAGGTTCTGCCGGGGGATGCCGAGCAGTTCGCAGATCACCGAGGTGGAGACGGCGTTGGCGTAGGCGGCGACGAGGTCGGCCGGGCCGCCCGCGGCGAGCATGGCGTCGAGGATCTCGTCCACGCGGGCCTGCACGGCGGGCCGCATCGCGCGGACCCGGCGCACCGTGAACACCGGCAGGAGCATGCGCCGGTACTTGGTGTGTTCGGGGGCGTCGGTGCGGATGAACGGCCGGAAGCGGGCCCCGGCCTCCTGCTCGCCCTCCCCCAGGGCGGGGAAGCCCGGCCGGCGGATGTCGGCGCTGACGCGCGGGTCCGCGAGGAGTTCACGGACGTCGTCGTAGCGGCTCACCACCCAGGCTTCCTTGCCGGTCGGCAGGGTGACGCGGGCGACCGGGTCCTCGGCGCGCAGCGCGCCGTACTCCTCGGGCGCGGCGAAGGGACAGCCGCGGCGGATCGGGAAGTCGCGCGGGGCGGACGGGTCGGTGCTCATCGATGGTCCTCGTCGGTGGTGGTCGGGGGTGCGGGGCGGGTGAGTACGGCCAGCGGCGGTGCGCCGGGACGGGTGGGCAGGGGGCGGGCGGTCAGGCCGGACTCGGCGACCACGTCCGCCAGGCCGAACGGCGTCCAGCGGTAGGTGTCGTGGATCTCGCGCACGGGCTCGGTGGCGTCGGCGGCCGGGTAGACGCGCCAGGTGGAGCGCAGGCGCAGCGCGCCGTCCCCGGTGTCGTCGGCGTCGTCGGCGTCGTCGGCGTCGTCGGGTACTGCGCCGAACGACCACTCGTAGCGCTGCCGTCCGGCGGTGGCGGTGGCGAGGCGGGTCTCCGGGAGGGTCAACGCCGCCTCGACCTGCATGAGTTCGACGACCACGGGGGCGCCGGGGGCCAGCCGCCGGTTCAGCCGCCGCCACAGCCGCCTCCGGGCGGCGGCGTCGAGGTGGCCGAGGACACCGCAGAGCAGGACGGCGCCGATCCGGTCGGGGAGGTCCAGGTCGGGCGCGGCGTCCGCGGTGACCGTGACCCGGGACCGCAGGTCCGGGTCGCTGAAGACCCGGCTGGTCAGTACGGCGCGCATGCCGACCGCCGGTTCGCAGGCGAGGATCTCCGCGTCGGGCCGGGCCCGCGCCACGGCCTCGACGAGCAGTCCGGTGCCGGCGCCGATGTCGACCACCGGCCCGGCGCTCAGATCGGCGTCGGCGAGCAGTTCGGCGATCGCCGGAGCGCTCGCGGTCGCGGTGTGCCCGGCGGCGACGAGGTCGAAGAACTCCGCGGAGGGACTGTACGGGGCGGGGTCCCGCGGACGGTCCGGCTCGCGGGAGGGGGCGACCGTACCGGCGGCCTCCGGCGGGCGTTCGTGTGCCGGGAACAGGTCGCTCACCGCCAGCGGCGACGGCGTGCCCGGTCGTACGAGCTCCGGTGGGCCGAGCCGTGCCGCGAGGTCGGTCCAGACGCGGCACACCGCCAGGTCGTACTGGCCGGCGCGCAGGGCGTCGCCGCCTCCGCGCGCCGCCTCCCGCAGTCCGTCGAGGGCGTGGCCGACGGCCTGCGGCCACAGGTCGGAGAAGACCGTGCGGAACGTGCCCGTATTGCCGACGACGGACGTCGTGGCGGCCCCTAGACGGCCGGTGCCCGGCCCGTCCAGGACGAAGCGCCGGTCGGCGTCGCGTCCGATGTGCAGCCGTGGACTCCACAGGACCGGGCCGTGGGTGTCGGCCAGGGTGAGGACTCCTCCTTCCGTGCCGACGGAGACCCGGTGCCAGTGCAGGGCGTGGTTGTCCCGGTCGGCGGGGTCGAGTTGGTGGTGCACCCGAAGGGTGAGGGGCGTGCCCGCGAACACGCCGTGCAGGGACCGCAGCGGCTGCGGCCCGGGTCCGTCGGGCAGCGGCGCCGGGTCCGCGAACCGCCACGGCCGCAGGCTGCCCAGGGCCTGTCCGAGGATGTCCACCAGCGGGTGCATGAGGTGGACCGGCGTGGCGGCGTCCACGAAGAGCGGCCGCTGCCGGGCCACGAGCCGCCGGGCCGCGTCGATGAACGCGCGCACCGGAGCGACGTGCGGGTAGTGGGTGTTCAGCCGGTACCGCACACCTCGGCGGCGGGCGTGCCTGAGGTTGTCCGTCAGCTCGGTCAGGTGGACGGGGTGTTCCTGCAGTACGTGGATGCCCCGGTCCATGAGGGCCCTGGCCAGCTCCGAGCCCTGACCGCCGGAGATCGACGAACTCACCGCCACGCACGCCGCGTCGACGCCGTCGGGCAGGTCGCCCGGGTCGGTGAAGTGCGGGACGCCGAGCCGCCCGGCGTAGGCCCGGGACGCTGCCGAACCCCGGCTGAGGATGCCGGCCAGTTCGTATCCGGGACGCCGGTGCACCGCCTCGGCGTAGAAGCGGCCGAAGTTGGTACCGCAGACGAGGACGCGGAAGGGGGCCGGGCCGGTCACAGCACACCCTCTTCCACCTGGTCCGCGACGGTCGCCGCGCCGGTGAGCCGCAGCTCGGCGGCGCCCGTGTCGCGCAGGTGGCGCACCACGGCGCCGGGGTCCAGGACGTCGCAGGCGAAGTGCACACCGGGCGGGACCTCGGACCGCAGTACGGCGTCCACCGCCAGCGCGCCCACGGCCGCGGTGAGCCGGTAGCTGCTGGCCGCGCGCAGGGTGAGTCCCGACGTGGCGGGCCGGCCGGACGCGGTGCCGGAAAGGGCGAAATCCATGACGTAGTACGGCGTGCGGCCGGCGAGGTCGAGGCCGGCGGCGAGGATCAGCCGCTCGGCCAGCTCCGCCGGGTCCTCACCGGCGGCGAGGCTGCCCGGCAGGAGAGTGAGGAGCGCGCGGACGCGGGGACCGGGGTGGACGTTGTACCAGTCGAGCCGGTCAAGGCCGAGGGCCCCGGCGAGGCGTTCGCTCTCGCCGCTGAGGTAGGGCTGCACGGCCACCCGGCCGGGGAAGCCGTCGACCGCGGTGTCCTCGTCGGCGCGCAGGGCGCGCGGGACGCGCCGGCCGTCACGGACGGCGGCGAGGGCCTCGCCGTAGGCGGCGCCGGACGCCCCGCCGGAGGTGAGGGAGAGCATCAGGTCGCGGGCGACCGTCGGGGAGCAGCTCTCCAGTCCGCCGCAGTGCGCCGTCAGCGCCGAGGCGCCGTCGAGTCCTTGTCCGGCGAGCCAGCGGGGCAGCAGGCTGGACAGGCCGGGCAGGGCGCCCGCCGACAGGACGACGGTGCGGCCGTCGTGGGCGGGGTCGCCGGCCGCGAGGAGGTCCTCGGCGGCCGGGTCGTCACCGGCGACGTCGACGCAGTGCGCGCCGGCGGCGAGCGCGGCCGAGGCGACGGTGGCGCGGAGCCGGTAGGTGGGGCCGGCGCAGTTGAGGACCGTGTGGCAGCCGTCAGTGAAGGCGCGCAGGCCGTCCGGGTCGGTGGCGTCCGCCCGTACGGTCCCCGCGTGGCCGGCGGGGTCCTCGTCGGCCACCGCGCGCAGGGCGGCGGTGGTGCGTCCGCCGAGGCGGAGCCGGGTGTGCCCGAGGGCGCGGAGTTCGCGTACGGCGGCCCGGCCGACCGCTCCGGAGGCGCCGAGGACGCCGATCAGGGGCCTGGTCATCGGGTGATCGCCCCCTGGGTCAGCTCCGCGAGGGTCTTGAGGATGCCGGGGGCGTGTTCGACGGAGAGGCAGCTGTAGTGGTCGCCGCCGATGTCGACGATGTCCAGGTCGCCCAGGGTGAGGTCGGCCCAGTAGGCGGTGACGGCGTCCTTGCTGCCGGGGAAGGGGTAGGCGCCGTCGTGCCGCAGGAAGGTGATGTCTCCGGCGTACGGCTCGGCGGTGTAGCGGGTGATGGCGAAGACGCTCTGCCGGAAGGCGCGGAAGAGGCGGGTCATGTGGTCGGGGGCGTAGGTCCCGGCGGAGGCGGGGACCGCCTCGCACATGCGGGCGATGCGGGTGGTGCGGGGGACGTCGGCGAGGGTGCGGAAGCGGCCCGCGACGTCCTCGAACTCCTCGTCCAGCGCGGCGAGTCCGCCGTCGGGGAGGATTCCGGGGCTGCCCGAGAGGACGGCGTCGGCCGCGGCGGCCACCCGGTACTGGTCGGCCGGGAAGCCGAGGCCGGCGGGGTCGATGCCCATCATGACGGCGAAGGAGTACTCGGCGAGCAGTTCGTCGTCCAGGCGGAAGCGGGGGCTGTGGCTGCTGATGACGGTGAGGCTCTCGACCTCCGCGCCGGACTCGGCGAGGTTGCGGGCCACCTCGGTGGCGATGAGGCCGCCCAGGCAGTAGCCGACGACGTGGAAGCGGGTGCGGCCGTCCGCCGTCAGGGCCCGCGCGTAGTCGGCCGCGAGCTGCTCGATGAGTCCGTCCGGCGGGGCGGCGAGGAATCGGTCGAGGTCCGGGACCTCGACGCCCACCACCTCGGCGAGGCCGGGCGAGCGCCGCCTGATCTCGGTGATCAGCGCCCGGTACGGCATGATCGTGGCGGTTCCGGCGTGCACGAGGACGGTCGTGGGCTCGTCGGGCGAGCGGGTGCCGTGCAGGTGGATCACCGGGTCCGTGCGGACGGGTTCTCCCGCCGTGGGGTCCTCGGCGCCGGTCAGGTCGCGCAGGAACGCGGCGAGGCCCGCGACCGTGGGGCGGCGCAGCATGTGGCGCAGGACGACCTCCCACTCCAGGTCGGCGGCTCGGGGGACGCGTTCGCGGAGCCGGCCCACCATGCGGGCGACCAGCAGCGAGTCGCCGCCGAGGTCGAAGAAGTCGTCGTCGCGGGTGACGCCGGGCACCGCGAGGAGTTCGGCCCACAGGCCGGCGAGGCTCCTCTCCAGCTCGTCCCTGGGCTGTTCGTCGGCGACGGCCGGTGCGCTCTCCCGGGGCAGCCAGGACGTGAGGAGCGCGCGGTCGGTCTTGCCGTTGGCGGTGCGCGGCAGGGCGTCGACGACCTGCCAGACCGAGGGGAGCATGTACTCCGGGAGCCGGGTGGCCGCCGTGCGGGCCAGCTCCCCCGTCGGGACGTGGTGCCGGTCGCCCTTCAGGGTGGCGAGGAACACCTCCTGACCGGTGCGGGCGAGGGGGTCCCCGGCCGCGGGCAGCGAGATGACGTCGGACGCGCCGTGTCCGGTGAGGAGTTCGCGCCACTGCGGGTGGGTGAGGAAGGACTGCCCGGTGTGCTCGCGCACGTCGGTCCAGGGACCGCCGGCGACCTCCAGGAACTCCATGGAGACCAGCAGCGGGAGGTTCTCGTCGCGGGTGTTCTCGACGAAGACGAGCTGTCCGCCGGGGACGAGCAGTTCCCGCAGCCGGCCCACGGCCGCGTCGGCGTCGGCCGCGGCGTGCAGGGTGTTGGCGCACACCACGACGTCGAAGGTGTTGGGGAGCAGGTGCTGGGCGCGCGGGTCCTCGTTCACGTCGAAGCGCCCGTAGCGGACCCAGGTGTGGTCGGCGAACCGCTCGCGGGCCTCGCCCAGGAAGAAGGCCGAGGCATCCGTGAACAGGTAGTCGACGCCGTACTCGGCGAGGACGGGCACCAGTTCGCCGGTGGTGCCGCCGACACCGCCGCCGACCTCCAGGACGCGCAGCCGCTCCTCGCCGGTGTGGGCCTGGGCCAGCTCGCGCAGCGCGGCGACCACCGCGTGGTTGAGGTGGCGGATGGCGAGGTTGTCCCGGTACGCGGCGTCGGCGGCGTCGGTGGCCGCGCCGGGGAAGAGCAGGTCGCGGATGCCGATGTCGCCGGCGACCAGTTCGGGCAGCCGCTCGGCGCAGGTGCGCGTCACGGCCAGCAGTTCGGAGCTCCAGCCGATCTCGCCCTCCAGGTCGGCGGCGAGCCGTCGGCGGCGCTCCAGTTCGGCCGCGGGGACGGGCACGGGAGCGGCGTAGGTGTCGTCGGTGTCCCGGTGGACGAGGAGGCCGCGGGCGGCCAGGGCGCGCAGCCAGCGGCGCACGATGTGCCGGTGGCGGGGGGTGGCCCGCAGCGCCGTGCCCACCTCCCGTTCCGTGCGGGCGGCGCCGTCCGCGAAGACGCCGCTGTCGGTGAGGACCCGGGTCATCTCGCCGAGCGCCACGTCGTCGAGGGCGGTCAGGAACGCGTCCAGCCGGTCGCCGTCGACGCCCGCGGACGCGTTCCGCACGGCGTCGGCGGCGGCGGCGCGCGCCCGCGCGGGGCCGGTCGCGGCCGCGCTGTGCGCGGGCGGCACTCCCTCGTCGTCCCGCCGTGCCGTCTCCACGAACGCCGCGAGCCGCCGGCCTCCCGCCGCCGAGTCGTCGACGACGACCGCGCCCGCCGCGACCGCCGGGTGGGCCTGTACGGCGGCCTCCACCTCGGCGAGTTCGACGCGGTAGCCGCGGATCTTGATCTGGGCGTCCTCACGGCCGAGGAACTCGATGGTGCCGTCGGGCAGGTACCGGCCGAGGTCCCCGGTGCGGTAGAGCCGCCCCCCGCCGGCCGGGTCGGTGAGGAACCGCTCCGCCGTGCGCGCCTCGTCGCCGAGGTAGCCGAGGGCGACACCGGCCCCGCCGATGTACAGCTCCCCCGGCACCCATTCGGGCCGTGGCCGCTGCCGCCGGTCGAGGACGGCGAAGGTCTGGTTGGTCAGGGGGGTGCCGTACGGGATGCTGGGGCGGGTGGTGTCGACCTCGCCGACCGGGTGGGCGATGGACCAGATGGAGCCCTCGGTGGCGCCGCCGAGCGAGACGACCTCCAGACCGGGCAGCAGCGCGCGGGCCTGGTCGGGCAGGGCGACCGGTATCCAGTCGCCGGATATGAGCGCGAGGCGCAACGGGCTGTCGCCGGCGGGGGGTTCGGAACCGAGCCAGTCGCAGAGCATGTGCAGCTGGCCGGGGACGGAGTTCCACACCGTGACGCCGAGGTCGCGGACGAGTTCCGCCCAGTGGGAGGGGTCGCCGCGCCGGTCGGCGGCGGGCAGCACGAGGGTGGCGCCGACGGCGAGGGGGCCGAAGAGGTCGTAGACGGAGAGGTCGAAGCCGAGGCCCGCGATGCCGAGGACACGGTCGTGCTCGGTGACCGTGTGGCGGCGGTTGATGTCCTGGACGGTGTTGAGGGCGCCGCGGTGGCTGATCATCACGCCCTTGGGGGTGCCGGTGGAGCCCGAGGTGTAGATGACGTAGGCGAGGTCGTCGGGGTCGCGCCGGGGGACGGCGGCGGTGGGCCTCCCTTCGGGGACGAGGTCGACGGCGACGGCCGACACCGACGCCGGGAGGTCGTCGGCCTCGGCGAGCCAGGACTGCGTGAGGACCGTGCGGACGCCCGCGTCGGCGAGGATCGTGTCCCGGCGGGCCGGCGGCTGGGCCGTGTCGACGGGCAGGTACGCGCCGCCCGCGACGAGCGTGCCGAGGACGGCGGCGACCTGCTCCCAGCCCTTGTCCGCCCAGACGGCCACGGGCTCCCCGGGCCGCAGCCCGGCCGCGGTGAGCCGCTCGGCGACGCCGTGCGCGCGGGCGACGAGCTGCCGGTAGGTGAGCGCCGTGCCGGGTGTCCGGACGGCGATGGCGTCCGGCGTGGTCACGGCCCGCGCGAGGACGGGTTCGTGCAGCAGGGCGTCCGGCAGCGGTCCGGCGGTCGCGTTGACCGCGTCCCGGCGGGCCCGCTGCTCCTCGGGGAGCGGGATCTCGGCCGGTGCGTCCCAGGCGGCGTCGCCGGGCGCGCCGTCGGCGGCGAGGAGCCGTACGAGGGCCGTCCAGGCGTCGAACATGGCCTCGGCCACCCCGTGGGCGAGGGCGCCCTCCCGGATGTCCCAGGACAGGTTCAGCGCGTCGCCCCGGTGCATGACCTGGCAGTCGAGCCACACCTGCGGGGTCCGGGTCACGGCGTACGTCACCTCGGGCGGTATCCCGGCGGTGGTGCCGCCCCCGCCGAGGGCGCTGGTGAAGACGACCGGCATGAGGACCGGGGCGCCGGCCCGGCGGGAGAGTTCGGCGAGCACCTCGGAGCCGGTGAACAGCGGGTGGGCGAGGTCTTCGAGGAGTCGCTCGCCGACGGCCCTGGTGCGCTCGGCGAAGCCGGCCGGGGCGGTGAGGTCGACGGCGAGCAGTTCCAGGGAGGTGAAGTCGCCGACGAGGCGGCCGGTGTCCGGGTGCGGGCCGGGCCGGTCGACGGTGGGGATGTTGAGGGTGAAGCGGTCGGTCCGCGACCAGCGGCCGACCGTCTCGGCGTACGCGGTGAGCAGGGCCGTGGACACGGTGAGGCCGCGCCGCGCGGCCCGCTCGGCGAACCGGTCCAGGTCGGTGGCGGGCAGCAGCGTCTCCAGCCGCCGGAAGGACACGGTGTCGCCGGGTGCGGGCGCGCCCGTCACGGCCGTCTCCCACGGTTCGGCGAGGGGCAGTTCGGGGGCGGACGGCAGGGTGTCGAGCCGGTCGGTCCAGTAGGCGCGGTCCCGGGCGTGGCCGTCGGTGCCGGCGCGGGCGCGGCGGGCGAGGACGTGGTCGCGGAAGGTGACGGCCGGCGGCTCGGGGAGGGCGGCGCCGTCGTAGCGCTGCTGGAACTCGGCGAGCAGGATGCGCAGGCCGGCGTGGTCGACGACGAGCATGTCGAAGGAGAGGTGGAGCACGGCCCGCCGGGCGGTCCGGCTGACGTGGACGTCGAAGAGCGGCCAGCGGTCGGTGGGCGCCTGCCGTGCGGAGAGCCGGGCTCGGGTCCGCTCCACCTCTGTGTCGGCGTCGGCGGCCGGGAGCGCGGTGAGGTCGTCGGCGGGGACGGCGAGCGGCGGCACGTCGGCGAGGACCCGCTGGTGGCCGTCGGGGTGGACGACGGCGCGGAGCATGTCGTGCCGCCGGACCAGTTCCCGCCACACGGCGGTGACGCGGTCCGCGTCCAGTTCGGGGTAGTCCAGCTCGACATAGGCGTGGCAGCCGACACCGCCGTAGGCGTAGGCGTCGGTGCGGCCGACGAGGTAGGCGGCCTGGAGGTCGGTGAGCGGGAACGGGTCGTGGCGGGCGGCCGGGTCGGCGCGCGGTACGGGTTCCCCGGCCGTCAGGTGCCGCAGGATGGCGTCCTTGTGGGTGCGCAGTTCGGCCCGGTGGGTGTCGGTGAGCCGGCCCTGGGGGGCGCGGAAGCGCAGGTTCCCGTCCTGGACCCAGAGTTTCACGCCGTCGTCGGCGTAGCGGGCCAGCAGTTCAGCGATGTTCACAGCTCTCCGGTCTCGTAGTCGGTCGCGTCGGCCGCGAGCGTTCGGGTGAGGTCCGCGGCGAGCGCGGCGATGGTCGGGGTGGCGAAGAAGCGGCGGACGGGCACGGCGGCTCCGAATCGGCGCTCGACCGCCGTGAGCAAGCGCAGCGCGGAGAGGCTGTCGCCGCCGGCGGTGAAGAAGTTGGCGTGGCGGTCCGTCGCGGGTGCGGTCAGGGCATCCCGCCAGAGCGCGGCGACGGCCTCCTCGGTGGCGCCGCGCGGCGGTTCGGCACCGGTGGCGGCCGGTCCGGGGCCGGCCAGGGCGGCCAGCGCGCCGCGGTCCACCTTGCCGTTCGCGGTGAGCGGCAGGGCGGCCAGCGTCCGGACACGGGACGGAACGGCATACCCGGGAACCGCCTCCGCGACCAGCCCGAGAAGCTCTTCGGCCAGCGACGCGCGGTGGTCACCGGACACCGATGCGCGGTGATCGCCGGGCGGCGACACGCGGTGGTCGTCGGGTGGCGACACGCGGCCGTCGCCGGGCGGCGACACGCGGCCGTCATCGGGTGTCGACGCGCGGTGGTCGTCGGGTGTCGACGCGCGGCCGTCGCCGGACACCGACACACGGCCACCGCCGGACGCCGACGCGCGGTCGGCGTCGGGTCGTACGGCGGCGAATGCCACCAGGCGTTTCGCCGTGCGCTCGCCCACCGCCACCACCGCGGCCCGGGTGACGGCGGGGTGGCTCTCCAGCGCGGCCTCGATCTCGCCGGCCTCGACGCGGTGGCCGGCGATCTTCAGCTGGCTGTCGAGGCGGCCGAGGAATTCGAGGAGTCCGTCGGCCCGGAACCGGCCCAGGTCGCCCGTCCGGTACCAGCGTTCCCCGTCCCGTACGACGAACTTCTCGGCGGTGCGGACGGGATCGGCGAGGTAGCCGCGGGCCAGGCCCGCGCCGCCGATCCACAGTTCGCCGGGGGTCCAGTCGGGGCAGTCCCGTCCGTCCGCGTCGACCACCCGGTAGCGCTGCCCGGTCAGGGGGCGGCCGTAGGGGACGGACGTCCAGCGGGGGTCCACCTCGGTGACGGTGAGGGTGTTGGACCAGATCGCGGCCTCCGTCGCGCCGCCCATGGCGACGAAGGCGCAGCGCCGCGCGGTGCGGTCGGCGAGGCGGGCGGGCAGGTCGAGGCCGATCCAGTCGCCGGAGACCAGCGCGGTGCGCAGCCCCCGCGTGCCACGGCCGGGTCCGTCCGCGTCGAGCAGCAGGTCCAGGAGGGCGGGGACGGTGTTCCAGACCGTCACGCCGTACCGGTCGAGCAGCTCGGGCCAGCGGGCGGGCTCCCGGCGCTGGTCCTCGGTGGGTATCAGCAGCGAACCGCCCGCGGAGAGCGGCCCGAAGACGTCGTACACGGAGAGGTCGAAGTCGAGGGCCGACAGGGCGAAGACACGGTCCTCGGGGCCGATGCCGTGCCGGGCGTTGATGTCCGCGACCGTGTTCCAGGCGGCGGCGTGCGTGATCTCGACGCCCTTGGGCTCGCCGGTGGACCCGGAGGTGAAGACGGCGTAGGCGAGCGCGTCGGGGAGGGTCCGGTACGGCGCCCGCAGCGGTGCCGTTCGCTGGGTGTCCGGGAAGGACAGGGTCCGGGGCCCCGGGCCGGGCCAGTCGCCCAGGACGATCCGGAACCCGGCGGTGGCGCGGACCCGTTCCAGGCGGGCGGCGGGCTGTTCCGGGCCGAGCGGGACGTACGCGGCGCCGGCCGCGAGGACGCCGAGGACCGCGGCGATCTGCTCCGGGCCCTTGGGCAGGGTGACGGCGACCAGGTCGCCCGGCCGTACGCCCGCGTCGACGAGCGTGGCGGCGGTGCGCAGCGCCCGTTCCGCGAGGGTGCCGTGGGTGGTCTCCTCCCCCGCCGTGGTGACCAGGGCGGTGCGCTCGGGGTGGTCGGCCGCGCGGGTGAAGAAGGTCTCGTGCAGGAGGCGGGGCGCGACCGGGTCCAGGGCGGACGCGCGGGCGGCGGCGGCCCGTCGCGCGTACTGGGCGGCGGGCACCGGGTCGGGCAGCGGTGCCTCCCAGTCGGCGGTGACGAGGTGCCGCAGCAGCCGCGCGTGGGCGTCGAACATCGCGTCCAGCACGCCCTCGGCGAAGAGTTCCTCCACCGCGTCCCAGGTGACGACCAGCGCGCCGGACTCCTCGGTGACCTGATTGTCCAGCGTGACCTGCGGGGACTGGGAGATGCCCCAGACCTTCCCGGGGAAGCCGGTGCCCGGTACGGCGAGCGTCGCGTCGCCGACTCCGACGGCGCTGGTGAACACCACGGGCGCGGCGGCGTCCACGGTGCCGGTGCGCCGGCCGAACTCCCGCAGCAGCCAGTCGATCGGCACGTCGGCGTGGTCGAGGTCCTCGGCCTGCCGGCGTTGGAGCGCGGCGGCGGCCGTGAGCCAGGACGCGCCGTCGCGCCGGTGGCCCGCGAGGGACAGGGAGGTGAAGTCGCCGAGGACGCGGTGGATGTGGGGGTGTACGTCACGCCGGTTGAAGAGGGTGAGCGTGACGGTCACGGCGTCGGTGCCGCTCCACACCGCCAGGATCTCCGCGTACAGCGCCAGGAGGACGGTGGACGGGGTGAGGCCGTGCCGGGCCGCGGTCCGCTTGACGGCTGCCCACTCCTCGGCGGGCAGCGTGAGCCGGCGCCGGGTGAAGACGGGGGTGTCGAGGGTGGCCGGGTCCCGGTCGTAGGGCAGGGCGGGCGGGGGCGGCAGTTCCGCCAGCCGGGTCCGCCAGTGGGCGCGGGCGCGCTCGGCCGAGGCGGGGTCGGCGGGACGGCGGGTCAGGTAGTCGCGGAACGACACGTCGACGGGCGGGAGTCCGTGCTCCGGGTCGGCGTAGAGGGTGCTGAGTTCGGCGTAGAGGGTGGTGAGGGAGAGGGCGTCGAGGACGAGGTAGTCCAGGCCGATGCCGACGCGGGTCCGGGCGGTGCCGCCGTCCTGGTAGCGCACGGCCTCGACGGCGAACAGCGGCCACCGAGCGGGGTCGCGGAGCTGGTGGGAGAGACGGTCGCGGAGCGCGGCGAGCGCCTCGTCGGTGCCGGTGGCGCGGGCGTCCGTCACCTCCACGCGCACCGGCGGCACGTCGGGCAGGACGCGCTGGTGCCCGTCCTCGACGACGGCGCGGAGCATGCCGTGCCGCCGGACCAGGGTGTTCCAGGCGCGCTCCAGCCGGCCGAGGTCGACGTCCGTGCCGTCGAACTCCGTGTAGTGCCAGGTGCCGACGGAACCGAGGGTGAACCGGGGGTCGCGGCCCGCGTGGTAGGCGGCCTGTACGTCCGTCAGCGGGAACGGTTCGTACGCGTGCTCCGGGTCCGGGACCAGGACGTGCGGCGGGGGTCCGCCGGCCGCCGGCGCGGGGCTCAGCGTCGCGCAGAACTGCCGGAGCACGGGGCGGGCGAAGAGGTCGGCGACCCGGGCGCCGGGAAATCCCGCGCCGCGCAGCCGGCCGATCACTCGGGTCGCGACGAGGGAGTCGCCGCCCGCCAGGAAGAAGCCGCTCTCGCGGCCGACCTCGCTCACGCCGAGCAGTTCGGCCCAGACGGCGGCGACGGCGGTCTCCACCGGACCGGCCGGCGGGGACAGCCGGGGCGCGTCCCGGCCCGCGGAGTCGGTGAGGGCCCGGCGGACCGCCGCCCGGTCGTGCTTGCCGTTGGCGGTCAGCGGCAGGGCGTCCAGGACCAGGATCCGCTCGGGAACCATGTAGGCGGGCAGCCGCTCCGCCGCACGGTCGCGGACGGCACCGGGCACGGGGGCCTCGCCGGGGGCCTCGCCGGGTGCCTCACCGCGGGCGGAGACGGCCGCGGCGAGGTGGCGTACGGGGGTGTCGAGGACGACGGCGATCGCGTGCCGCACGGCGGGGTCGTCCTCCAGGGCGGACTCGATCTCGCCGAGTTCGACGCGGTGGCCGCCGATCTTCACCTGGTGGTCGGCTCGGCCGAGGAACTCCAGTACCCCGTCGGGCCGGTAGCGGGCGAGGTCGCCGCTGCGGTACCAGCGCTCGCCGTCGTGGTCGACGAAGCGCTCCGCCGTGCGCTCCGGGTCCCCCCGGTACCCGGTCGCCACGCCGGGGCCGCCGATCCACAGTTCGCCGGGGACGAGGTCGGGGCGGTCCCGGCCCCGGTCGTCCACCACCCGGGCCCGCATGTTGCGCAGCGGCACCCCGTACGGCACGGACCGCCAGGCCGGGTCGGTCTCCTCGACCTCGAAGACCGTGGAGTGGACCGCCGCCTCCGTCATGCCGCCGAGCGCCACGAAGCGGCAGCCGGGAACGAGGGAGCGGAGCCGGGCGGGCTGGTCGAGCCCGACCCAGTCGCCGCCGAGCAGCACCATGCGCAGGGAGGTGCCGAGGCCGCCGGTGTCCTCGCCCGCGGCCATCAGCAGGTCGAGCAGGGCGGGCACGCACTGCACCAGCGTCACCCCGTGCGCGCGGACCAGCTCCGCCCAGTGGTGGGCGTCGCGGCGGTGCTCCTGGTCCACGGTCACCACCCGGCCGCCCAGGGACAGGGGGGTGAAGATGTCCCAGGCGGCGAGGTCGAAGTCGAGTGCGGACAGCGCGAGGGTGCGGTCGTCGGCGGTGAGCCCGAGCTGTTCCGCCATCGCCTCCACGGTGTTGACGACCGCCCGGTGCGGCACCTCGACGCCCTTGGGCCGGCCGGTGGAGCCGGAGGTGAAGAGCACGTACGCGGGCCGTTCCGGGTCCGGTTCGGCCACGGGCGCGGGCCGGGCGTCCGCCGCGTCCTCGACGAGGAGCACCGGTACGGAGGTGACGTCCGCGCAGAGCGGCGCGTGCGCCCGGTCGGTGAGTACGGCGCGGGCGCCGGCGACGGAGTGGATGCGGCGCCGGCGGACTTCGGGCTGTTCCACGCCGACGGGGGCGTAGGCGGCGCCCGCGGCGAGGATGCCGAGGACCGCGGTGATCTGGCCGGCGCCCTTGGGCAGGGTCAGCGCGACGGTGTCGCCCTCCCGGACGCCGTGGTCGCGCAGGTGCGCGGCGATACGGCGGGCGGCGTCGGCGAGTCGACCGTAGGTGACGGTGGCCGCCGTGTCGGTGGTCGTCCGGACGATTGCCGTGCGGTCCGGTTCGGTCTCCGCCAGCCGGAAGAAACGGGAGTGGAGAGCGCGGTCCGGGACGGGGACGGGCGGCAGGGCCGCGACCGCGCGCCGTGCGAGGACGCCGGGCGGCAGCAGGCCGTCCACCGGTCGGGCCCAGGCGCCGGGGTCGGTGACGAGGCGGGTGACGAGCCGGCGGTAGGCGTCGAACGCCGCGTCGGGCACGCCGGGCTCGAACACCCCGTCGCGCACGTCCCAGTTGAGGAGGAGACCGCCGTCGGCTTCGGTGACCTGCGCGTCGAGGTACACCTGCGGGCCCTGCGAGATGATCCAGGAGGGTCGGCCGAAGGACTTCTGGACGTCCTGCTCGAAGATCTCGCCGAGCCCGATCGCGCTGGTGTAGACGACGGGGGCGAGGACCGGGGAGCCCTCGGCGCGGGCGAGGTCGCGCAGCACCTCGACGCCGCCGTACGCGCCGTGGGAGATGCCCTCCCGCAGCCGGTCCTGGAGACGGCGGGCCTGCCGGGAGAACGGCAGGGCCGTGCCGAGGTCCGCGTCGAGCAGCACCGAGCTGCTGAAGTCACCGACCAGCCCGGCGACTTCGGGGACGAACAGCTCCCGGTCGAACAGCGGCAGGTTGAGCAGGAACCGGCGGCTGTCGCTCCACGCGGCGACGGTCTCGGCGAAGGCGGTGGCGAGCGCGGCGGCGGGGGTGAGGCCGTGGCGCCGGGCGGTGTCGACCAGCGCCGCCCTGTCGTCGGGGCCGAGCCAGTGGTGCAGGCGCCGGGAGTGGGTGAGCGCGGTGTCGTGCGCGGCGACCGGGGTGAGCGGGTCGACGGTGGTGGGGAGGCGGGGAGCGCGCGGCAGTTCGTGCAGCCGCTCCCGCCACCAGGCGGCGTCCCGCTCGCGTTCCGCCCGGCGCCGGGTCCCGTGCTCGGCGAGGTAGCGGCGGTAGTCGAGGGGGAGGTCGCGGGGCGGGTCGTCGGGACACGCGTAGAAGTGCCGGAGGTCGGCGAGCAGGACGCGCAGGCTCAGCGCGTCACCGGCCATCATGTCCAGGTCGATCTGGAGCCGGGTCCCGCCGTCCGGGAGCAGGCAGAGCGCCGCGCGGAACACCTCGCCCGCGGTGAGGTCGGTGCGGGCGTGGGTGTTGCGCTCGCGCAGCGCGTCGAGTGCGGACGCGGCGTCCTCGGGCGTACGCGCGCGCAGGTCGTGGACGGTCAGCGACGCGCCGGGGCCGTGGTCGCCGTAGCGCTGGCGGCCCTCGTCGTCGAAGACGGCCCGCAGCATGCCGTGCCGCCGGACCAGGGCGCGCAGCGCGGTGCCGAGGCGGGCCGGGTCGACGTCGTGGCCGTCGAGTTCGACGTAGAAGTGCGCGGCGACGCCGCCGAGCGGCTGCCCGTCCTGCCGTCCGATCCAGTAGGCGTGCTGCATGGTCGCGAGCGGGAAGGTGCCGTCGTCCTCCGGTACGGGGGCGGCCGGTGGCGCGGCGGGGGCGGCGTCGCGCGGCGTGCCGCCGAGCAGCGCGGCCCAGGCGTTCACCGTCGGTACGTGGGTGAGGTCCTGGAAGGTGACCGCGCGGCCCTCGCGGCGCCAGGCGCCGACCAGGGACATCAACAGCAGTGAGTCGAGACCGAGTTCGAAGAGGTCGCGGTCGTCGTCCAGCTCGTGCGGCGCCACGTCCAGCGCGCGGGCCACCGCCTCGCGCACCGTTCGGGCCATGTCGACGGCTGTTTCATCGCTCACTGCTGTGGACCTTCCGGTCGGGAGAGGAGGGAGAGAGAGGAGGGAGGGGAGGGGAGAACGCCAAGATAGAAATGATTATCATTTCTATCATTCACATCGTAGTCACACGACGCGGCCCGGCGCCAGAGCCCGCGGCCCCGTCCCCGTGACGTCGTCGAGAAGAGGCGGAACTCCATGACCGAGACCCGACCCACCTGGCCCGAGGCCGAGTCGGCGCGCTACCGCGCCGCCGGGCACTGGCAGGGCGTGACGTTCGGCGCCCGGCTGCGGGCGGCGGGCGCCGAACGTGGCGGGCGCGTCGCCCTGGTCGACGGCGACCGCCGGTGGACCTACGCCGAACTGGACGCCGAGGCCGACCGCGTCGCCACCGGACTGCGCGGGCTCGGCATCGGACGCGGCGACCGCGTGGTGCTCCAGCTGCCGAACCGCGCCGAGTTCCTGCTCGTCTGGTTCGGGCTCCAGCGCCTGGGCGCGGTGCCGGTGCACGCGATGCCCGGCCACCGGCGCCGGGAGATCGGCCACCTGGTGCGGCTGGCCGGCGCCGTGGCCTGCGTGGTGCCCGACCGGCACGCCGGGTTCGACCACCGGGAGCTGATGAACGGCGTACGGGCGGAGCTCGGGCCGGACGGTCCGCTGCGGCACGTCGTCGTGGTGGGCGACACCGGGCCGTACGACGGCTTCGTGCCCTTCGGGACACTGCGGGCGACAGCACCGTCCGCGCCCCTCACGGACCCGGCGGACCCCGGGGACATCGCCCTCCTGCTGCTGTCCGGCGGCACCACGGGGCTGCCCAAGCTGATCCCGCGCACCCACGACGACTACGCCTACAACGCCCGTGCCTGCGCCGAGGTCTGCGCGCTCGACGACCGCACCGTCTACCTGGCCGTGCTGCCCCTCGGCTTCAACTTCGCCTTCGCCTGCCCCGGCGTGCTGGGGACGCTCATGGCCGGCGGGACCGTCGTCGTCGCGCCCGACCCCAGCCCGCAGACGGCCTTCGCCCTCGTCGAGCGGGAGCGGGTGACCCTCACCTCGCTCACCCCGCCGCTCGTCCCGCACTGGACGGACGAGGCCGCCACCGGTTCCTGGGACCTCGGCAGCCTCGCGGTGGTGCAGGTCGGCGGGGCGCGGTTGCCGCAGGAGCGGGCCCGTACGCTCGGACCGGCGCTCGGCGCCACCGTGCAGCAGGTGTTCGGCATGGCCGAGGGGCTCGTCAACCTCACGCGGCTCGACGATCCCGAGGAACTCGTCCGCGGTACGCAGGGCCGGCCCGCCTCGCCGGACGACGAGGTGCTCGTGGTGGACGCGGCGGGCAGGCCGGTACCGGACGGCACGGAGGGCGAGCTGCTCACCCGGGGCCCTTACACGCTGCGCGGCTACTACCGCGCCGAGGAGCACAACCGTACGGCCTTCACCCCGGACGGCCACTACCGCTCCGGTGACGTGGTGCGGCGGCTGCCGACCGGACACCTCGTGGTGGTGGGGCGCATCAAGGACCAGATCAACCGGGGCGGGGAGAAGATCCCGGCCGTCGAGGTGGAGGAGCAGTTGCTGACGCATCCGGCCGTCACCGCGGCGGCCCTCGTCGGGGTCGCGGACGAGCGGTGGGGTGAGCGGTCGGTCGCCTTCGTGGTCTGCGCGGGGACGGCTCCCGGCACCCGGGAGATCGCCGCCCATCTGCGGGAGCGGGGGCTCGCCGGCTACAAGACGCCGGACGAGGTCGTGCAGGTCCCCGAACTGCCGCTCACCGCGGTCGGCAAGGTGGACAAGGCGGCGTTGAGGAGGCTGCCGCGGGAGTGAGACGGGTGGCCGGGGCGGGTGCGCGGTGGCGGGCCGGCGCGGTCGGCCCGCTGCCGGGCCCGCCTCCTTCGTCCTCTTCAGCGCGGCTCGGGCTCGGGGGGCACGGGGGGCACGGTGGGCACGGTGGGCACGGGGTGGTCGGCGCGGGCGGCCAGCAGGCGGCGGGTGGTCGGGTGCGCCGGATCGGCCAGCACCCGGGCCACCGGGCCGGCTTCGGCCACACGCCCCTCGTCCAGGACGACGACCCGGTCCGCGTACCGGGCGGCGGCTGCCAGGTCGTGCGTGACCAGGACGACGGTCAGTCCCAGCGTCCCGCGCAGCGAGTCCAGCAGGTCCAGGACCGCGTCGGCCGTCTCCGGGTCGAGGGCCGAGGTGACCTCGTCGCAGACCAGGAGACTCGGCCGGGCGGCGAGCGTCCTGGCCAGCGCGACACGTTGCCGCTCGCCGCCGGACAACTCCCCCGGCCGGCGCGGCAGCAGTACCGGCTCCAGCCCTACGAGGGCGAGCAGCTCCGCCGCCTCGCGCGCCGCGTCCTCGGCACTCCGGCGTCCCACTCCACTGAGGGCGCGTACGAGGGCGGTGCGGACGGATTCCCGCGGGTTGAGCGCACCGCGCGCGTCCTGCGCGACGAGTTGCACCGGAGCGCCGGTCGTCTCGCGCCCGGCGGCGGGTCCCCGCCACTCGACGGTGCCGTGCGCGGGCCGGTGGAGTCCCGCGAGACACCGGGCCAGAGTGGTCTTCCCGGACCCCGAGGGACCGACGACCGCGGTGCACGAGCCGGGCGGGACGGCGAGGGAGACGTCCCGGAGAACGGGGAGACGCCGACCGTGCACGGCGTGCACTCCCCGTACGAACAGGCCACCGTCGGCGGGCACACCTTCCCCGACGGGCACCCCCTTCCCGACAGGCACCCCCTTCCCGGCAAGCGCCGCTTCCCCGGCAAGCACCGCTTCGTTCTTCTGGCGCGGGGCGACGGGAGCGCTCGCCGGGGCCGCCCGTCGAAGTGGGCCCGTCGCCCTCAACCGGCCCGTGTCCAGCCGGATCACGTCGTCCGCGACGGCCGCGACCCACTCCGGGTCGTGGCCGACCAGCACCGCCGAACGGCCCCCGTCCGCCAGGATCTCTCCCAGCAGCCGCCGCATGTCGGCGGCCAGCACCGTGTCCAGGCTGCTCGTCGGCTCGTCCAGGACCAGGAGGGCGGGCGCTCCCGCCAACGCGAGGGCGAGGGCCACGCGTTGGGCCTGACCGCCCGAGAGCCCACCCGGCAGCCGGCGCCGGAACGCCCGGTCGGCCGGAAGCCGCACGGACAGCAGCAACTCCTCCACCCGGGCCCGGACATCGGCCGACCGTCCGACGAAGGCGGAAGGGGACCGCAGCCGCACGGCCTCCGCGATCTGCGAGCCGATCCGCAGCGCCGGGTTGAGCGCGGAGGCCGGGTCCTGTCCCAGGTACGACACCACGCGCCCCCGCAGCCGACGGGCGCCCGCGCGGTCGAACGGGTCGAGGCCGGCCACCCGGACGGTGCCGCCCCGGACCTCCAGTCCCGGGCGGACGTGTCCCAGCAGGGCGTGCGCCAGGCTGCTCTTGCCCGCACCCGACCTGCCCACGACGCCCAGTACGCGTCCGCGCGGCAGCGACAGGCCGATGTCCCGCAGGACGGGCGGCCCGCCGGCCACGGGTCCGACCGTCAGCCCGGTGACCTCGGCGACCGTCAGCCCGGTGACCTCGGCGACCGGACCGGCCGGGGAGGGACGGCCGGTCCGACCGGTCCTCATACGGTCCCCCGTCCCACCAGGTCCGCCAGTCTCGCGGCCAGCAGGCCGACGCAGACCGACAGCAGGACGAGCGGCACGGCCGGGGCGAGGAACGGCACGGCCGCGAGGGTCGCTCCGGGCGCGTTCTCGCTCACCATGCGGCCCCAGTCGGGCGAGGCACCGCCCGCGCCGAGGCCGAGGAAGCCCGCCGTGGCCGTGAGGTGCAGGGACGCGACCAGCCGCAGCGCGGTGTCGGCGAGGGCCGGTCCGGCGATGTTGGGCAGCACGTCGTACCGGAACACCGCCCGCCGGGTGTCTCCCCTGGCTCGCGCCGCCTCGACGTAGCCGCTGGTCAGGACGGTGTCCGCGGCGGCCCGCAGGACCCGGGCGGAGAAGGGGGCGGTGGCCAGGGCCACGGCCGCGACGACGGCCGCGCCGCTGCCGGGGAACCCGGCGGCCAGCACGAGGCCGATCAGGAGCGCCGGAAGCACGGCCAGGGCGTCGACGCAGCGCACGGCCAGGTCGCCCAGCCGGCGGGAGACCATGGGCGCGAGGACACCGACGGCCGTCCCGACCGCGCCGGCGGCCGCGGTCCCGGCGAGCGCGGTGAGCACGACGGTCCGCCCCCCGCCCAGCACCCGGCTCGCCACGTCCCTGCCCAGCACGTCGGTGCCGAGGAGGAAGTGGCCGTCCGGCCGCTGGAAGGGCGCCGCCAGCCGCGCGGTGGGACTGTACGGCGCGGCGAGCGGACCCAGCAGGGCGAGCAGGACGAGGAGGAGCGTGGCCGCGCCGAGGAGCAGCGGCGGCCTAGGGCGGCGCGGCGCGCGCGGGCCGGGCGGGCGGTCGCGCCGCCGCGGGGTCGCCACGGTGGTCATCGGGCGTTCCTCCCGGTGGTGTCGAGCAGGCGCGCGCAGACGTCGCCCAGCAGCAGGACCGCGAGCATCACCGCGACGAGGGCGGTGGCGATGCCCTGCACCATCGGTACGTCCCGTGCGGCGACGGCGAGCCGCAGCTCCCGTCCGATGCCCGGGTAGTCGTAGACGTTCTCCACCACCACGGCGGAGCCGACCAGGGCCCCGGTGGTGAGGGTGAGTGCCTGTACGGCGGGGCCGGCGGCGTTGGGGAGGACGTGCCGCAGCGCGAGCCGTGCCCCGCGCACCCCGTTCAGCCGGGCCGCCTCGCAGTACGGGGTGGCCGCCGTGTCCGCGACGGAGACCCGCAGCAGCCGGGTGGCGACCGCGAGACCGACCGCGCTGAGCGTGAGGACGGGCAGGACCAGGGCGCGCGGCACGTCCAGCGGGGTGCCGCCCAGGGGGATGACGGAGACCCGCGGGAGGAGGTCGAGACCCACCGCCAGTACGGCGGTGAGCAGCGCGGCGACGACGAACTCCGGTACGGCGGCGAGGATGTGCGCGCCGGTCGAGACCAGGCGGTCGGCGGCGCCGCCGCGCAGCCCGGTCCACAGGCCGAGGAGGGTGGCGAGGGGTGCGGTGACCGCGAGCGTCAGCCCCGCGAGCAGCAAACTGTCGGGGAGGCGGGTGGCGAGGACCTCGCTCACCGGGCGCTCGCCGACGAAGCCCCGGCCCAGGTCTCCTCGCAGCGCGTCGGCCGCCCAGGAGGCGTACCGCTCGGCGGCGGACCGGTCCAGCCCCAGCTCGTGCCGTACGTCGGCGCGTTGTTCCGTGGTGGCGTCCGTGCCGGCGACCGCGCTGACGGCGTCGCCGGGGAGGACGGCCGTGGCCGCGAAGACCGCGGCGGACAGGACGGCGAGCAGGACGGCCGCCCCGGCGAGGCGGCGGCCGGCGAACGCGAGCAGGTTCACGCCAGGGACGCCCGGGAGAAGCCGGGGAACTGCTCGAAGAGGTCGTCGCGTATCCCGCGGACCCCGGCCGCCTGGGCGTTCAGGTTCGGCTTGAAGACCGGGAGCACCTGGTTGCCGTCGTCCCAGCGGGTGCGCTGCGCCCGGGTGCCCAGCTTCGCCGCCTCGGTCCGGTCGGCGGTGGCGCGGGCCTTCGCGACGAGGGCGTCGGTCGCCGTCTCGTCCCAGCCGAACGCCGACACCGCGCCGCCCGCCGTGTTCATCTGGTACGTCGAGAGCGCCGGGACGGGCATCTGGTAGGCGCCGGCCAGCGGCAGCGCCGCGTAGGCGGGGTAGTCGGCGTAGAGCTGTCCGGCGGGCAGTTCCCGCACGGAGGCCCGGACGCCGACCGCCTTCAGGTCCTCGGCGAAGAGGGCTGCCGTCTCCGTCATGCCGGGTGTCTCGGGGCCGGTCGTCAGCCGGATCTCCATTCCGTCGGCGCCCGCCGCCTTGAGCAGCCTGCGGGCCTCCTCGGGGTCGTGGGCGCGCTGGGGCAGGCTGTCGGCGTAGTCGGGGAAGCCCAGGGACGGCAGGTCGTTGCCGATCTCGGCGTTGCCGTAGAACACCGTGTCGACCATGGCCTGTCGGTCGACGGCGAGTTTGAACGCCTTGCGCACCCGGGGGTCGTCGAACGGCGCGGTGGCCATGTTCAGCTGGAAGGAGAGCCCGACGAGGTAGGGGCTCTCGGTCGGGACGAGCCGGGTCGCGCCGCCGTCGCCGAGGGTGCGCGCGGTGACGGGTGAGAGGTCGTGGGCGAAGTCGACGTCTCTGCCGGTGAGGGCGCCGGCGCGGGCGGTGGAGTCGGCGATCGACCGCAGTTCGAGGCCGTCCAGGTGGGGCACGTGCCCGTAGTGGTCGTCGTAGCGTTCGAACGCGGAGCCCTGTCCGGCGGTGAACTCCGTCAGCCGGAACGGGCCGCAGCTGGGCATCGCCTCGTGGAAGCGCTCGGTGCCGTCCTTGACGACGAGGAAGTTGCCCTGACAGAGGATCATGCGGCCGTCGGCGATGGGTTTCAGGGTGGGCAGAACGACCTTGAGGTCACCGTCGGCCTCGGCGCGGGCGAGGTCGAAGTTGGCGGCGGCGAGCCGGTAGACGGGCAGGGTGCTCTTGGCGGCGAGGACGCCGAGCGAGTGCAGGATGTCGGCGGAGGTCAGCGCGGAGCCGTCGGTGAAGCGGACGCCGGGGCGCACGTGCAGGGTGTAGGACGACAGGTCGTCGGCGATGTCGATGCCCTTGAGCACGCCGTACCGCACGCCGTCGGCGCCGTCCGGGTCGAGGTTGCCGAGGGTGCCGTGCCAGGCGCGGGCCCGCACCAGGTCCAGCGCGGAGGGGCCGTTGAAGAAGTCGAGCGTCTCCGAGGCGCCGCCGCCGACGAACGCGGCGCGCAGGGTGCCGCCCGAGCGGGGCGAGGCGCCCGGCGCGGAGTCACGGCCGGTCCCGGGGTCGTCGGTGGAGCACGCCGCCAGCAGCCCGGGTCCCACCGCCAGGGCCGCGGCTCCCGCCGCGCCGCGGCGCAGGAAGGTACGGCGATCGAACTGTCTGGACATGCTTCTCCTTGACGTCATGCTGAACTGACCGGCGGGAACGTGGGCGGGCCGTGCGGGCGCAGCACGCGCTACCGGACGGAGAGCGCTCCGGACGGGCACGCCCGCACGGCCTCGCGCACGGCGCCCGAACGGGCCGCCGGGGGCCGGGGTTCGAGGACGCGTACGCGTCCGTCCGTGTCGTCCTGGTCGAAGACGTCCGGCGCGGCGAGCACGCACTGCCCGGCCCCCACGCACCGTTCCCGGTCCGCGCCGATCTCCTCGTCACCGGAGATCCGGTCTTCCGAAGCCACGAGGTCCCCTCCCCTGCCACCGCGCACACGGCCGCCGACGCGGCACTCGAACCACTCGAACTCTATTCGATAATGACAGTCATTATCAATAGAGGGGTGGCGGTTGCCGGCCCCGGCGATCGGTCAGCCGAGGGCCGCCTCGGTCCAGGCGCGGAGGGCGGCCGGGGACATCGCGACCACGTCCCCGACCGCGCGCGCCACGTCGTGCGGGCCGCCCAGGCCGGTGAACTTCTCGCGCGTCAGCTCTGCGTGACGGCCGCGGGTGTGGGGGCCCGCGGCGCCGTGCGGGATCATCCGCTCCCGGACCGCCGTACGGCCGTCGGTGAGACGGACGCTCACCCGGGCGCCGGTGGCCTTGTGCGCGCGGGTGAAGTCGGCGGGGGCCCGGTCGGGCCGTGCGGTGGCGGCCATGGCGACCAGCTCCGGGCCGCCGAAGCCGTGGAGCCAGGCGTCGGCGTCGGCGCCGGCGCGGCGGATCGCCTCCCCGAAGGGCGCTTCCGAGGCGAGGAGCGCCCGGGTCATGGCCGGGTCGTGGACGAGCCGGACGCGTCGCGCGGTCCGCCAGCGGGACTTCTCGTCGCGGTCGGGGGCGGCGAAGTCGGCGACGGTGAGGCCGCCGGTGAGCAGGGCGGTGGCGACGGTGTAGGGGGTGTGCAGGACGAGCGCGCCGAGCGGGGCGCCGGGACCGTGGACGTACCGTTCCGCGAGGCGCTGCGCGGTGAGGGTGTAGAGGGAGGTCTCGACGACGATCTCCTCGACGGCGTCCGCGCCGTCGGGGCCGTCGAGCGCGAGTTCGTGATGGAGGTCGAGCGCGCAGTCGACGGCCGCGTCCACGCCGGGGCCGCCCGGGTGCATCTTGAAGGAGAGGGTGTCGGTGTGCCAGCGCTCGCCGAGGCCGTCGGTGACGGCGTCGGGGAGGGGCACGGTGGCGAAGCGCGCGAGGAAGCCGTCGGGGTGCTCCAGCAGATCGGGCGGGCCGTGGAAGCCGGCGGCCGCCGCGTCGCACGCGTCCATGGCGGTCCGGACCGGGGCGAAGGCGCTGAACAGGCGGGCGTCGCTGGCCAGGAAGGCCCGCATGAGGGGCCACGGTGGCTGGGCGAGGGCCAGTCCGAGGGCGTCGGCCCAGGTGTCGGCGTCGGCGCCCGCGCAGTGCAGGCGGCCGGCGACAGCGCCGACGAGGTGGGTGTGCAGGGCGCTCTGCCCGCGCAGCGGGCCCAGGGTCGCGGCGGCGGTGACGCGGGCCGCGCACTCGTCGGCCGCGACGATCGCGGTGAGCAGCGCGGCCCCGTCCAGGCGGAGGTGGCGTGCCCAGGCCAGCGGGACGGTGACGGTGGAGGGCGACAGGTGTCCTGCGTACGCGGTGTCGTCGAGGTTGAGCCAGGACCCCAGGCCCGCGAGGACGCACGCCGAGGTGCGCGGGTCGTCCTGGAGCGGCGGACCGAAGGCCCGCACCATGCGGGCCCCCAGCGGCTCGGCGGCACCCGCGCGGACGGCGGCCAGTTGGGAGAGCAGCTGACTGGCGGCGAGGGAGAGCACCCGGTCGGGCACGTCGGCGGGCCGGAGCGCGGCGGCCCACCGAGCGAGCTCGACCAACGCGGGCGACCGCCCCGACCCGCCCCCCGCCCCACCGGAACCACCACCGAAAGCCACGACGGCACCGCGTACCGCCCCGCGAGCCGTCGCGGAAGCCGCCCCGGGAGCCGCCCCGGGAGCCGTCGCGGGAGCCGTCGCGGGCCCGGCAGGGCGTGCGCCCCCGGAGGCCGTCTCGGGCGCAGCCCTCCGTATCTCTCCCGAGGTGCTCACGTCGCGGGGACCGGTTCGGGGATCGGGGTGCCGCGGACGGGGATCATCGCGGGCAGGACCCGGAGGGTCATCGTGGTCGGGCCGGGTGGCTGGAGTTCCCCGTCGTGCTCGTAGCGGAGCGGGCGGCCGTCGAGGCGTTCGACGCGCACCGTGCGGCCGCGTGCGTAGACGACGCCCTGGCGGTCCAGATGGGCTCCGGTCAGGGTGAGTCCGGCCACCTCGGTGGCCGCTGCCGGGGAGCCGAACACGCAGACGTCGAGCAGCCCGTCGTCGGGGTCCGACCGGGGCAGGACGAGGTACTGCCCGCCCCGGACACGCCCCCCGCCGACGTTGGCGAAGACGGTGCCGCCCTCGTGGACGACCGCGCCGTCGACGGTGACGCGGCCGGGATAGGGGCTGAACGCGCGCGCCGTCTCGGCGAGGGCCCGCTCGTAGCGCGCGGGTCCGGTCAGGGGGATGCCGCGGGCGGTCTCCAGGGCCTCGGCGATGACTCCGCTGCACGCGCCGAGGAAGACGAGCGCGCCGGTCTCGACGAGGAGCGCCAGGTCGACGCGGCGCGCCACCGCGTCCGGCGACGGCGCGGCGAGGGCGGCGCGGAGGGCGTCCTGCCAGGGCAGCCGGCCCCAGACCATCCGGTAGCCGGAGTTGCCGGTGCCGGCCGGGACGACGGCGAGGGCGGCCGAGGCGGGCCGGTGACCGTCCGTCATCCCCGCGATCACCTCCCCCACCGTGCCGTCCCCGCCCATGGCGACGACCAGGTCCGGTGCCTCGGCGGGGGGCCGCCGCAGCGCCGCGCGCACGGTGTCACGGGCGTCGCCCCGGTGCCGGGTGGTGTGGACGTCGACGTGGGCGAGGCGGTCTCGACACAGGCCTGCGGCTTCCGTCAGAGTTCCGGGGGCCATGGTGCCGGCCGTCGGGTTGGCGACGATGAGCGCTCTGCGGGGGCGGGCGGCGACCGGCGGCCCGGCCGGGGCCGGCGCCTGGCGTTCGTCGGGCATGGCGTCCTCACACGTGGGCGGGAACGGGCGGGAAGCCTGCCGGCGGGCGGCAGGTGATCTTGACTCGCCCATCGACCGTAACCCTGTGACCGACCGTCGGTCAATGCACTCCCGGGCGGTCCCGGACGGCGCCGGAGCCGCCTCGGGGCAGCATCAGCTCGGTGTCAGAACCGGGTCAGAGGCGGCTGCCACGATCGGTCCCCGGCTCCCCCTGATCCCGTGTGCCGGTCAGCACCGGGACTGATCCGGAAAGGTCAACCATGCCCTCGGACCTGCGCAGTTACCGGCTCTACGTCGCCGGCAAGGACCTCGAAGGCGACGGCTGGGTCTACACCGTGAGCGGCAGATCCCTGCTGGAGGACGTGTTCACCAGCGTGACGCTCAAGCGGACCCTGGAGAAGGACCCCGAGTCGGACGCGGCCCACCACCCCTACGTGGTGGGGCGCTGCGCGATCGCGAGCGACCACTCCCTGGATCTCGCGAGCGAGGCCGCCGCGGCCGCCGCGCCCGGCTGGGCCGCCCTCCCCCTGGAACGCCGCATGCGGCTCGGCCACCGCTTCCGCGAGGAACTCCAGCGGCGCCGGGAGGAGTTCGTCGACATGCTGATCGCCGAGGCGCACCCCGCCAAACTCGCGCGCTGGGAGTACAGCTCCCTGCTGCAGATCTTCAGCGAGGAGAGTCTCGGCTGGTACGGGGAGCAGATGCACACCGAGTTCCGGCACGGTGCGCGCCGTCTCCTCGTGCGCCGCCAGCCGGACGGCGTCGTCGCCTTCAACCCCCCGCAGAACGCCCCGCTCCCCAGCGCGGCACTCGGCGTGCTGTGCCTCATGTCCGGCAACGCGGTCATCATGCGCGCCCCGCGCAGCATCGCCCTCAGCACCATGTGGCTGATGCGGGACGTGGTCGCTCCGATCCTGGACGAACTCGGCGCCCCGCCCGGCACGCTCAACGCCCTGTGCGCCAACCCCAAGCAGACGATGGACCGCTGGATCGCCGACCCGCTGATCGACGACATCTTCTACATCGGCGGCAGCCAGGAGGGCCTGCGCCTGGAGCGCACCTGTGTCGAGAACGGCAAGAAGGCGATCCTCGAACTGGCCGGCAACGACCTCGTCGTCGTCTGGTCCGACGCCGACGTGCCCAAGGCGGTCGAGGCCATCACCGAGGCGTTCTACGGCTCGGGCCAGATCTGCATGGTCCCCAACGGCGTACTGGTGCACCCCGCGGTCGCCGACGAGCTGCTGGCGGAGCTGCGGGAGCAGGTCAAACGCATCCGGCCCGGCTTCCCGGAGGAGGAGGACGTCCTGCTCTCCCCGGTCCGGCGCAGCGAGCGGTTCTTCCGCCTCCTCGGCCAGGCCCTGGACCAGGGCGGGACGCTCGTCACCGGCGGGCGCCGCACGGAGGTCGACGGCACGCCGTCCGACACGGGGGTGTTCCTCCAGCCCACCGTCGTACGGGTGGACGGGCTGGCCCGCGCCCGGGAGTTCGACATCGTCCGCGAGGAGACGTTCTTCCCGCTGATCCCCGTGGTCGTCGCCGAGCCGGCCTCCGACGAGGAACTGCTCGCCCGGTTCGTCGACTTCACCAACGCCAACCCCTACGGTCTGCGCAACTCGCTGTGGGCACGGTCCGAGGAGGTCGTGGACACCTTCGTGCGCCAGGTCGGCAACGGCGGCCTGCTGAAGATCAACGATTCGCACATGGGCTGTGTCCCCTACCTGCCCACGCACGGCGGCACCGGCCTGACCGGCGGAGCCTTCGGCGAGGCCAACTACCCCATGCTCAAGACCTCCCATCTTCAGGGCGTGAGCATCGCCGAGGGTGTCAGCCCCTACGAGGCGGTCTTCGGCGCCTGACCCGCCGTCCGGCCCGCCGCCCCGAACCTTCTCCGTTCTTCCTTCTTCCACCGGAGGTACCCGTGCGCTCCCTCGACCGAGCCCGCGCAGTCTGCGAGCAGTACCATCCGGGGCTCCTCAAGGCCCTGGAGGAGATCCCCTTCGACCAGCGCGAGAAGCCCGGCAACCCGGCCGTCGACCTGTTCCGCGCCCACGGCGGCGTCGGGCTGCTCATCCCCACCGCGTTCGGCGGCGCCGGGGCCACCCCGCTGGAGGCGGTCCGCGTGCAGGAGGCGCTCGGCGCGGCGGCGCCCTCGCTGGCCGCCGCCACGACCATGCACCACTTCACCGCGGCGATGCTCTACGCGCTGGCCGAACGCCAGGACCGGCTGACGCCGGCGCAGCTGGAGCTGCTGCACCGGATCGTGCCCGAGCAGAAGCTCATGGCCTCCGGCTGGGCCGAGGGACGCACCCAGCAGAACGTCCTCGCCCCGACCGTGACCGCGGAGGTCACCGAGGGCGGCTACCGCCTGCGGGGCTCGAAGAAGCCGTGCAGCCTCTCCTCCTCCATGGACCTGCTGACCGCCAGCATCGCCGTACCCGGCGCCGACGGCACCCCCGAGCTGGCCGTCGCCCTGGTGCCGGCGGACTCCCCCGGCCTGAGCGTGCACCCCTTCTGGGGCAGCGGGCTGCTGGCCGGCGCCGAGAGCGACGAGGTCCGCCTGGAGGACGTGTTCGTACCGGAGGAGCTGGTGGTACGGACCTCCGCCGACGACCCGAGCCGGCTGGACGACCTCCAGACGGCCGGGTTCATCTGGTTCGTGCTGCTGATCTCCGCCGGGTACACGGGCGCCACCGCCTCCCTCGTCGAGGACGTCATCACCCGCGAGCGCGGCAACCCCACCGAACGCGCGGCCCTCGCCATCGGCCACGAGGCGGCCGTCGACCTGCTGGAGGGCGCCGCACGCGGCCTGACCGCCGGCGTGGCGGGGGAGGAAGCGGTGGCCGGTGCCCTGGTGGCCCGCTACACCGTCCAGGAGTCCCTGGTGACCGCCGCGGGCCGGGCGCTGGAGCTGCTCGGCGGCATGGACCTCATCAAGGGCTCCCCGAGCGCGACGATCGCCGCCTCGGTGCGTCTCCTCGCCTTCCACCCGCCGGCCCGTCCCGCCGCGGCCGAACCGCTCCTGCGGTACTTCGCGGGCGGCCCCCTCGAACTGGCCTGACGCCCGCCCCCACCCCGTGTCCCTTTTCAGTTCCGTACGTCTTAGGAGTGACGACTCGTGACCGTGGTTCAGGACGTCCCGGCCGGCGCGGCGGTGCCGGGCGCGGAGGAGGAGATCCTCCGGCTCTACCGGGCCCACCTCAGCAAGGGCCGGGCCACGCTGGCCGAGCTGTTCGGCAGCCACATGGAGGTCGACTCCTCCGGAGCGTGGCTGACCACCAGCGACGGCGAGCGGTTCCTCAACGCCGGCGGGTACGGGGTGTTCATCATGGGCGCCCGCCACCCCCGGGTGGTCGAGGCCGTACAGCGCCAGCTGCACACCCATCCCGCCGCGACCCGGATTCTGCTGGAGCCGACGGCGGCGCGGGCCGCCGAGGCGCTCGTGTCGGTCATGCCCGAGGGCCTGGACCGCGTGCACTTCGCCCTGTCGGGCGCCGAGGCGGTGGAGACCGGTCTCAAACTGGCGCGGGCGGGCGGGTTCAAGCGGACCGTCTCCATGCTCGGCGGCTACCACGGCAAGACGCTCGGCGCGCTGTCCGCCACCGCCAAGGACGTCTACCAGCAACCGTTCCGGCCGCTCGTGCCCGGCTTCGTCCACCTGCCGTTCGGCGACGCGGACGCCCTGGAGGCCGAACTCGCGGCCCACCCGGGCGAGGTGTGCGTGATTCTCGAACCCGTCCAGGGCGAGGGCGGCGTCGTCATCCCGCCGAAGGGCTACCTCAAGCGCGTCGAGCAACTGGTGCGCCAGTACGAGGGTTTCCTCGTCCTCGACGAGATCCAGTCCGGTCTCGGCCGGCTCGGCGAGTGGTGGGGCGCGGACATCGACGGGGTCGTGCCCGACGTGATGCTGACCGGCAAGGCACTGGGCGGGGGTGTGCTGCCCGTCTCCGCCGCGGTCGCCACCCGCAAGGCGTTCCGGCCCTTCGACAAGGACCCGTTCCTCCACACCGCGACCTTCTCCGGGCAGCCGCTGCTCATGGCCGCCGTCCAGGCGTCCATCGAGACGATCAAGGAGGAGCGGCTCGTCACCCGCGCCGTCGACCTCGGCGCCGTCCTGCTGCGGGAGATCACCCGGATCGCCCGCCGCAACATCCCCGACCAGTTGGTGGAGGTCCGCGGGCGCGGTCTGCTGATCGGTGTCGAACTGGTCGAGGCGGGGCTCGCCGGCGAGCTGCTCATCGAGCTGTTCAACCACGGGGTCGTCGCCAACCACTCGATGAACGGCAGCGCGACGGTGCGCTTCACACCGCCGGCCACGCTGACCGACGCCGAGGTGCGGATCCTCCTCGACTCCTTCGACAAGGCCACCCGCGACCTGATCCGGGGCGCGACCACGATGCCGGAAGGCGGTAACTGACCGTGCGACACGTAGAGATCAAGGTGCTGGTCCCCTCCCAGGAGGCCCGGACCGTCTTCGACTCGATCATCCGCTGGGAGCGGTACCCCGACCTCGCTCCCCACGTGCACACCACCACCGTGCACGGCACGCTGCCGGCGGCCGAGTGCTCTTCGAGCTGGGAGCTGCACTTCCGCAGCGGGCTGCTGCGCTGGACGGAGCGGGACGAGTTCTCCGTCGAGGACCTGACAGCCCGCTTCGAGCAGACCGACGGCGACTTCGACAGCTTCGAGGGCGTGTGGACCCTCCGTCAGCAGGGCGCGGACGTCACGGTCGGCTTCGCGGCCGACTTCGACTTCGGCATCCCCAGCCTGGAGGGCATCCTCGACCCCATCGCCGAGCGCGTCATCAAGGAGAGCGCGGCGTGGGCCGTCACCGGCCTCTTCCCCGGCGCCCAGGTGCTCGGCGACGCCGACCTCAGCGACATCCGACCGGAGACGGCCGCGGCGTGACACGCCGCACCGACAGGAGCTGAACCGTGGACCAGGCCAACCCCTTCGAGACCCCCCGTACCTACTCCCTGCACCGGGCCGAGTACCTCGTCGGCCTGGCGGTGACCACCGCACTGCTCATCGCCCACCTGGGCGAGATCAGGTGGGTGCCGGCCGTCGCGCTGTTCCTCTACATCGACCTGATCGGGTACATCCCCGGCGCCGTCGCCTTCCGGCGCAGCGGTGGCCGCCCGATCTCCAAGGCGTACTACGTGCTCTACAACGTGATGCACAGCCTCATCACCCAGGCCGCGGTCGTGGGCCTGTGGTGGTGGCTGATCGGACCGGAGTGGGCACTTCTGGTGATCCCCTTCCACCTCTTCGGCGACCGCGGTGTCTTCGGCAACTTCATGAAGTCGTTCGCGCTGCCCTTCGAACCGGTGCGCCAGCCCGGCTACCTGCGGCTCCTGGACGACCTCGGCCTCAAGCACCCCAAGCCCGTGGGTCACGCCACCGATCCGGTGCCGGTGGGCCACGTCCCCGCGCCGCACGGCCGGCGCGTCCGTCAGGGGGCGGCGCGATGAGCACCGCGCTCCGCCCGCGCACCGGGCCGGCGGCCGGACAGCGCACCCCGGAGGGCCGGCTGCGCCGGCGCCGGGCCCTGTACCACCTCGCGGCCCCGGTGGCCGTCCTGACCGTGCGGCACGGCGAGGTCCTCCACGGGACCACCGTCAGCACGGTGAGCACCGTCTCGCGGGAGCCGCTGCTGCTCGGTGCCTGTCTCGGGCAGGGGTCGCGGTTCGCCGAACTGGCGGTGGCGGCGGGCCGCTACGCGGTCAACGTCCTCTCCGGCGACCAGGCCGGCCTGGCCCGGTACTTCGCCGACGGCTCGCGGCCCGACGGCGCGGCGCAGTTCACCGGTCTGGCGTGGGAGTCCGGCCCGTACGCGCACGCGCCGCTGCTCGACGGCGCGCTGGCCCACTACACCTGCCGGCTCTTCACCGCCGCGCCGCTGGGCGGCCAGGAGGTGCTCGTCGGCCATGTGACCCACGCCGCCGTCGGCGCGGGCGAACCCCTGCTCAGCCACGCGGGCGGGCTGTTCAGCGGGCCGCTCACCCCCGTCCGGGACCCCGGGCCGGGCAGCCAGACCAGGAAGGAGACCACCGCATGACCGAGTCCGTGGCCCCCGAGGCCGACTGGGACAAGGCCCCCGGCCTGCTCGACGGGGCGAAGGAACTCACCCTCGGCCCCGCGGAGTGCGACCTCTCGTACTGGATCACGTCCGTGGCCCAGGGGACGCTCCGGGACCGCGGCGACACCGGGCACCACGCCGACGCCCTCGTCCCCGCCTTCCTCAAGGAGCCCGGCCCGCTCCGGGACGCCCTCACCCTGGAGTTCGGCTTCCGCGCCCTGTCGGAGGAGCTGGCCACGCGCATCCTCGGCCGGTACGTCACCATCGCGCCGGGGATACCGGAGATGGAGTTCTACGCCACCCAGCTGCTCGACGAGGCCCGGCACGCCCGGGTGTTCCGCAACCACCTGGTCGAGCTGGGCCACCCCGCGGGCAGCCTGCTGCGGGACGTGGAGGAGATGGCCGCCGACTACCGCCGGCGGGTACTGGAGCCGGTGCGGGAGTTCACCGACGACATCGTGACGGGGCAGTCCGACTTCATCGGCGGGGTCGCCGTCTTCGCCATCGTCATCGAGGGGGTGCTGGCCCCGGCGGCCGAGCTGAGCGAGCGCAAGTGGACGCCGCTGTCACCCGCCACGGGGGAGATCTCCCGGGGCACCGCCATCGACGAGATCCGGCACCTGACCGTGGCCAGCACCATCCTCCGCGACCACGTCGTCGCGCACCCCGAGTACCGGCCGCGGCTGCTGGAGATCCTGCGCGCGGGCGTCCGGCTCTGGGACGAGCTGCCGGACCGGGAGTACGTCCTGCCGCGCGAGGAGATGTTCCAGAAGGGCATGCAGGACCACACCGGCCTGATCGGCGACTACCAACTGTGGCCGGGGGTGCGGATGCTCGACACCACCCCCGAGCAGCGGTACGACATGGCCGAGCGGTGGACCGACGAGATGGCCGAGGCCCGGATGGCCTACATGGGTCTGCCCGTCGAGGTGCTGGCGAGCGGCCAGGAGGGGGACGCGGGATGACCGCCCCGTCCCGGCCGGCGGCCGCGGGACGCGCGGCCGTCCTCGCGGGCATCGGGTCCTACGTGCCGCCCGACGTGGTGACCAACGAGGACCTGACCCGACGGCTCGACACCTCGGACGAGTGGATCCGCAGCCGTACCGGCATCGCGACACGCCACGTGATCGCGCCGGGAACCGCCACGTCCGACCTGGCGGTCGAGGCGGGACAGCGGGCTTGGAAGTCCGCGGGCGGCTGTGACGTCGACGCCGTGGTGCTCGCCACCACGACGCCGGACCACCCGTGCCCCGCCACCGCGCCCGCCGTCGCCGCCCGCCTCGGTCTGGCCGGCGTACCGGCCTTCGACGTGGCGGCGGTGTGCACCGGCTTCCTGTACGGGCTGGCGGCCGCGTCCGGACTGATCGCGGCGGGCGTCGCGGACCGGGTCCTGCTGATCGCGGCGGACGCGTTCACCACCATCGTCGACCCCGGGGACCGTACGACCGCGGTGATCTTCGCCGACGGGGCGGGAGCCGTCGTGCTGCGCGCCGGCGACGCCACGGAGCCCGGCGCCGTGGGACCCCAGGTCCTCGGCAGCGACGGCACCCGCAGCGACCTCATCGAGGTACCGGCCGGCGGCTCGCGGCAGCGCTCCTCGGGCCGCGCCGCCCGGCCGGAGGACCGGTTCTTCCGGATGCGGGGCCGGGACACCTACCGGCACGCGGTCGAGCGCATGACCGCGGCCTCCCTGGAGGCGGTGCGGCGCCGCGGGTGGACGACGGACGGCATCGACCGGTTCGCCGCGCACCAGGCCAACGCCCGCATCCTCACCGCGGTCGCGGACCGGCTGGACATCCCGGCCGAGCGGCGGCTGTCCAACATCGAGCACGTCGGCAACACCGGCGGCGCGTCCCTCCCGCTGCTGCTCTCCCAGGCGGCGCAGGACGGGCGGCTGACCGCCGGCCAGCGGGTCCTGCTCACCGCGTTCGGCGGCGGGCTCGCCTGGGGCGCGACCGCCCTGTGCTGGCCCGAACTCGATCCGCTCTGAGCACCCCGAAGTCCTGTGCCCCACCGTCCCGTCCATCAGTGACCATCACGCGCGCCACGCGCACGACCGGAGGAACATCATGTTCGAGCAGCTCAAGAGCATCCTCGTCGACAAGCTGAAGGTCTCGCCGGAGGTCGTCACGCCCGAGGCCACCCGGGAGGAGATCGAACTCGACTCCCTGGCCGTCGTGGAGCTGTCCCTCATGCTCGACTCGGAGCTGAACCTCACCATCAGCGACGACGAACTCCTGGAGGCGGCCACCGTCGGCGACATGGTGGCGCTCATGGAACAGCGGGGCGCGAAGATCTGATGGCGGCCACCGATGTCGCCGTCACCGGTCTCGGACTGGTCACCCCCGCCGGCATCGGGGTGGAAGCGAGCTGGTCGACGGTGCTCGCCGGGCGCTCCACGGCCGCCCTCGACCCCGTACTGGAGTCGAACCCGGTGCGGATCTCGTGCCGCGTCCCCGGGTTCGACGCCGACGCCCTGCTGGGGGCCAGACGCGCCCTGCGCCTGGACCCCTTCGTACGGTTCGCCCTGGTGGCGGCGGCCGAGGCACTGGCCGACGCCGGTCTCGACCGGGAGACCTGGGACGGCGCCCGCGTCGGTGTGGTCCTGGGCAACGGGGCCGGGGGCCCCACCACGGTGGAGGCCCAGCACCGGGTGCTGCTGTCGGCGGGGGCGGGCAAGGTGTCCCCGCTGCTGCTGCCCATGCACCTGCCCAACATGCTGGCGGGCCAGGTGGCCATGGAGTTCGGGGCGCGGGGCCCCGACCTGGTGGTGTCCACGGCGTGCGCCTCGGGCACGACCGCCGTGGGCGTCGCCCGGGACCTGCTGCTCCTCGACCGCTGCGACGTGGTGCTGACCGGCGGCAGCGAGGCCCTGGTCACACCGCTGGCGATGGCCGGTTTCGCGCAGATGGGCGCCCTGTCCCGGCGCGAGGACGACCCGGCCGCCGCGTCGCGTCCCTTCGACGCGGCGCGGGACGGGTTCGTCGCCGGGGAGGGCGCCGGCGTCCTGGTCCTCGAACGGACGGCGGACGCCCGTGCCCGCGGCGCCCGGGTCCACGCGCGCGTCACGGGGTACGGGGCGTCCGCCGACGCCCATCACATGACGTCTCCCGACCCGACGGGCGCCGGGCTCGAATCGGCCGTGCGCGCCGCCCTGCGCGACGCGGGCGCCGGTCCGGCCGACGTGGGGCACGTCAACGCGCACGGCACGTCGACGCCCTTGAACGACCTCGCCGAGGCCACCGTCCTGAAGCGGACCCTGACCGGTGACCCGCTGGTCACCTCCACCAAGGGCGTGACCGGGCATCTGCTGGGCGCCGCCGGGGCCGTGGAGGCGGTCTTCACGGTGCTCTCGGTGGAACGGGGGACCGTGCCGCCCACCGCCAACCTCACCCACCCCGATCCGCGGATCGACATCAAGGTCGCCGCGGAGGAGACGTCGCTCCCCGTCGACCTGGCGCTGAGCGACTCCTGCGGCTTCGGCGGGCAGAACGCGGTCATCGCCGTCGCCTCCGCCTGACCGCGGCACTCCGTCCGGGGCAGCCGGCCCGACACCGGGCCGGCTGCCCCGCCCGTTCCCTCTCCCTCGCCCCGCCCCGCCGTTCTCCCTCCCCCGTCCCGCCGTTCCCCCCTCCCCCGTCCCGGCCGGGTCGTCCGCGCGCCGGCGTCCGGGGCCGCACCGGAAAGCAAGGAGACTGCCGTGCACGACGTACGCGAACTCATCGAACTCGGGCCCGAGGCGGTGCGGCGGCTGGCGCGACGCGGCCACGACCTCGACCTCGACGCCCTGGCGGCGGCCGCGCGCCGGCGGACCGCCGCCGAGGAGCGGGTGGGCC